>NZ_JBGJZU010000013.1:0-22633 GCF_041354475.1 Microcoleus sp. | reverse complement strand
GCAGGGGTTTAAACCCCTGCCTCAAAGCGAAAGTCCTCTGAAGAGGACTAAGAAGAAGACGAAGACTTTTTAAACTCATTAGTCCTCTTCTTAAGAGGACTAAGAAGCAGACTTTTTAAACTCATTAGTCCTCTTCAGAGGACTTTCGCTATTAGACAGGGAATTGATTCCCTGGCGGACTTGTGGGCGGATGCGAGGACTGGCGAACTCACAGCTTAATTTGGTAAAAAATTCGGTTTCGAGGAGTCGGAGTGGCTAAGTCCTGTTCGATCGACCGCATTCATTGTTAAAATAAGATTTTGTCAGAGGCATCGCTACAGCATCGCAACGAAAAAATAGCCACTACCTCCCTGCGTAAAGTCATGCCCCAAGACTTCTCCGGTAAAAATCTCCGAGGCCGCAACTTCAAAGGTCAAAATCTCACAGGTGCAAAATTCATCGGTGCAGACATCCGAGGCGCAAACTTCACCAATGCCATCCTCAAAGAAGCTGACTTCACCCGTGCCAAAGCTGGACTGCAACGTCGCTGGACAATTTCTTTAGTGGCAGTTACCTTTTTTCTGTCAGCAATAACAGGGTTTGCCTCCATGAGTGCGAGCTGGATCATGCAGTATTGGCTGCATAGCTTTGAGGCATTAAAACAAAGCGCTCTTGTCCTGGGTGGGATCGTCTCATTAGTTTTAGCATTCTGTTTTGCGATCGTGGTTAAGCAAGGACTGACAGTGGGTTTAGGAACTTGGACTGCGATTACAATTGCTGCTTGGTCTGTAGCTTTAGCTGGGGTTGTGGCTTCGCCTCCGCCTTCTGGTAAGTTCGTCCCAAGTTGGTTTGATTATTTTGGCGCTGCGGCTGCCGCTTTAACTCTGGTTTTGGCTATAACTTTACTTGTGTCTTTTGCTGTGGCTTTGCTTGTAGCTTTGGATTTAGCTTTAACTTGGTTGTTGGCTGTAGCTATGGCTATGATTTTTGCTTTGGCTTTAGCTTTGGCTTATATTTCGGCTTCGGCTGACTCTGGAATGCAGGAAGGGATCGTGTTTTGGGCTTTGGCTGTAGCCTGTCTAGGTATTTACATTATGTGGCGTGCCCTGGCTGGGGATGAGAAACACGCCTTGATTCGCAGTATTGCCATTGCCTTTGCCGCTACAGGTGGCACTAGCTTTCGCAATGCCGATTTAACTGATGCCAATTTCACTGAGGCAACTCTCAAAAGTACAGATTTTAGAACAGCTAATCTCACTCGCACTTGCTTCCGCAATACAGCAAAACTCGATCGCGCGCGAGTTGGTAATTCGATATTAGCTGATACCCGCGTCCGAGAATTACTCGTCACTAGCAATGGCTACAAAAAATCCTATGTTGGTGCGAATCTCCAAGGAGCAAACTTGATAGGCGTTAATCTCAACTATGCTAATCTCAAGCAGGCTAACCTCAGCGAAGCAACTTTGCATCAAGCTAATTTGCAATTTGCAAACCTGACTGAAACTCAAGCCTTAGCCACAGATTTTACCGCAGCTTATTTTACAGGTGCTTGTTTGGAAGCTTGGAATATTGACGGTAATACAAAGCTCGATCGCGTTGACTGTCGGTTTGTTTATCTTCTAGAATATCCCAAACCGGGAACTGACGATCGCGAACGCCGACCTCACCACATCAGTAAATGTTTTGAACCGGGCGATTTCGATAAACTGTATAAAAAGATTATGGCAACGATGCAAATCCTACTCAAAGATGGGATTAACCCAGAAGCTTTTGTCGCCGCTTTTCAGAAGTTAATGCAAGATTTTCCAGATATTACACGGGATTCAATTCAAGGAATTGAGAAGAAAGAAAACGATGTTTTACTGACTCTCAAGGTTCCCGAAGGAACGGATAAGGGAAAAATAGAGCAAATTTGGGACGAAGTTTATCAAGCAAGGCTAGAAGCTCAAAGGCAAGCGGAGCAATTAAAATCTAAAGATGAAATTATTGCAATAGAAAGAGATCACTACCGTGTCTTTCAAGACTTTGTGAGAGGAGTGTTTAGTCAATATTTGCCAAATCCTTCAACCGTGCCTCAGCCATCTAGCCTGATAATTAACAATCACAATCAATCTACAGCAGAGAATAAAGTCGCAAGCGACAACATCGACCAAAGTCGCAAAGCTGAAATTTCAGGCGGAACGGTTAACGCTACCGGTGCCGGCTCGTTAAGTTTAGGAGATCATGGCGGTACAACAGCCAATACGATCGAGGAGTTGACTAATTCAGCCGTTAGCGCAGCCCTCGAAGAGGATCGCCCTTCATAACAAAATCAGTAATGCTATAATCTTAGTCAAACTCTGGGAACAGCGGAAATCAAAGCTATGAGCGTATCAGTAAGTTCAGAAAAACCGGAATTTAAAGAATTACTGCTGCAATTGCAAGCTGCGATTGCGAATGAAAACACAGAATTGTCAATCCAGAGTATAGAAAATCCTGGAAATCCAGTAATTGCCATCTTTGTCAATACTCCGACAGATGAGAAGCAAGCTATAATTTATAACACTTTAAAGCAAAACTACGAACAGCTATTAAAGGCGATTGAGGATAAATATCAAGCTGAATTGCGAGCCAAAGATTGCGAGATTGCCATGTACCGTCAAGCAATAGCTATTTCCGAAGAAGTTTCGGAAAGTTTAACAGAACTTGAAACCGCTGCTAATCTCAATCAAGAAGATGAGTCGATCTCCGAATCAGAGGATGTTGCATCACTCAGAGAGATAGTTGAAGAATACGAGGCTGAATTAAAATATAAAAATGAGCAAATTGCCTTATATCGCGAGGAAATAGCTGAGCTGAGAGAACTAACTATAATTTTAGCTAAACAACCGCTGTCAATTAATATTATTCAGGAGGATAAGCTACTTCGTTGATAATTCAATGTCGATCATTCGGCGGTTGAAACCGCTACTACACAAACGAAGTCCGCGCAACGCGAGACTAAGATGTAGAGGGTATATTTAAGCCTGATTGAATATAAAATTGTTGGCTACGCGACCTGTTAATGTTAAGATTACTAATAAACCTAAAGCTAGATCGGAGAGTAAAGCTATGAGTGACCAAATCGACCAAAGTCGCAAAATAGAAATTACAGGCGGAACGGTGAACGCTAGCGGTGCTGGAGCGTTAAGTTTAGGTGATATCAGCGGTACTGTTGCCAATACAATTAATCAATTATCTGATTCTGCTAAACCAGATGAACCGGGAATCAAAGAATTATTGACTGAGTTACAAACAGCGATCGAATCTGAAACCAATTTATCTGATGATGATAAAGTTGAAGCATTGGAACAGGTAAAAGCTTTGGCAGAAGTAGGGCAAAATCCCCAAGAAAGCACGATGCAAAAGGCGGGAAAAACGGCAATGAAAATTCTGAAAGGCACTATTGCTAGTTTACCAAGTGCGGCAACATTGGCGGAAGCTTGTAGTAAATTGTTGCCCGCGATCGCAAGTCTCTTACTTTTACCCTAAAATTCAGACTGAACTTACACGCTTCGACCAAGAAACCGGGTTTTTGAGCGAATCTACGCACCGTAACAAAGTATTCTCATAAAAACCCGGTTTCTGACTACACGCGCGCATTTTGGCCAAAGAAACCGGGTTTTTGAGCGAATCTACGCACTGTAATGTGTCTTCTCGTAAAAACCCGGTTTCTGACTACCCGCGACTAAGTCCTATTGCCTCGGCGCTGTATCATCAGTCGATACCTTCCGACGAATCAACACGCTCATCACTTGCTTGGGATTGCCTGTACGCTGTAGCTGACTCCAGTCGTTAACTTCCGCAAATCCCAATCGGTACAAAGTCAGTATGGTTTTTCTGACAGCCTTCGGCGAACCGACAATCGTTAACATCAAGATATCTTGTTCCGATGCTGCTGAGTCGTCATTTGGGGGTTCGGATTTGTTGTCATCAGGCACGAATTCCTGTGGCATAATATGTTCTCCTGGTTTTGGGTTTTCTAGGAAAACCCAAAAACCTAGCCGCCCCGCAGTTCAATACATAGCAGGGCGGCTACAGAGAGTGTTAGGATTCTCAATTAGCCTCCAGACTGCTGATACCAGTTTGGCGGTTAGCTGTCTATTGCTGTTGGCGCAGCAATGGGCAGTGCAACTAGATTTTTGGGCAACGCGGGCTACTTCCTCTACAAGCAAAGCAACCTCTAATTTCAAAGCGTAGCGACTTTGGGGGCCCGTGTCAATCCATTTTGGATACTTCAACTTCGCACACGCCTACCGCCGCGAAGCCGAAGGGTAAACTGTCAACCGTCAACCGTCAACTGTCAACCGTCAACCGTCAACCGTCAACAAAATAGTTGAATTATTGCCGGCTTAGTCACTTTTCCCATCGCATTTCTAGGTAATTCTTCAACTGTCAAAATTTTGGTGGGGACTTTATACACAGCCAATTGTTCTTTTGCCCAACTCCTGAAAGATGTTAAGGTTAAACTGGATGTCGATCGCAAAACTAACGCAGCGCAAACTCGCTCACCCCATTCTAGATCCTCAACGCCAACCACTGCACATTCGTGAATTTCTGGATGCGATCGCAATACTTCCTCAATTTCCAAAGCTGAAACTTTATAGCCTCCGGTTTTGATGATATCCACACTCATCCTTCCGAGGATGCGATAGTTGTCATTCTCAATTACTGCAAAATCTCCTGTACAAAACCAGCCTGCTTGGAAAGTTTTCGCTGTTGCTTGGGGGTTTTGCCAATATTCCAGAAATACTCCCGGATTTTTGACTTGAATTTCTCCTGGTGTTCCTGCTGTTACTAATTCTCCTTTTTCGTTGACTAATCGCACTTCCACACCAGGTAGAGGTTTTCCTACATATCCCGCTGCTCGTTTACCGTGTAAAGGGTTGGATAAGGCCATGCCAATTTCTGTCATCCCATAGCGTTCTAGCAGAAAATGACTGCTGATTTTTTGCCATTTTTCTAATACTTGAACTGGTAACGCAGCCGAACCTGAGACCATTAAACGCATTTTAGCACAACTTTCCGATCGGCTTTTTTGGAGTTCTTCCGCAGCACTTTCCCACGCAGCAATCAATTTTACATAAATCGTCGGTACTGCCATAAATAAGGTTAAATCGCCGTCACAAATGCGATTCCAAACTGTTTCAGCATCAAATTTGCTCAACATTTCGCACTCTGCGCCGGCCCATAAAGCACAGGTTAATACATTGACAATTCCGTGTATATGATGTAAGGGAAGTACGTGGAGAATGCGATCACTTGATGTCCATTCCCAAGCGTCGATTAAGCTGGTTACTTGAGCTTGAATATTTTGATGAGTGGTTACTACTCCTTTTGGTTTTCCTGTTGTACCGCTGGTGTAGAGAATTAAGGCGCGTCTGGTGATATCTATTTCTGGGAGAGGGCTAATCTGGGTGGGAAGGGTTTCGGAAGTGAGGATAAATCCTAGGTTGTGCGATCGGGCGATCGGGCGCAATAAATCTTCAAACTTTGGATGGGCAACAATAATTGATGCTCCCGAATTGGTGATAACATACTCTAATTCTGGTCGCGGGTGGGACACGCATAGAGGTACGGCGATCGCACCTGCGCGCCAAATTCCCCACAGGGTAGCGACATACTCAAATCCAGAGGGAATCAGAAATGCAATTCGTTGTTCTTGTAAATCAGTCACATCCTGAAGCAATTTTGTTGCTATTTGGCTGGATGTGTGCAGCAAATCTGCATAGGTATATGTTTGTTCCAAGGTGGCGATCGCCCTGCGCGTTTTGTGTTCTAGAGCACGATTTATTAAGGGGAGATTCACGTTTTGAGTATTTATCTGAATCATGTCGGTAATCAGAAGTGCGATCGATCTCAGCATAACTTGAAATTATCTCATGCAGATATCTCAGTCGGATACTTTACCGAGCAAATCGACTGATTGATCCAAGAATCCCTGTGCCTTCAGGCCAGGGAGTGTCAATTAAGTTTTAGCTGCTACAACTGTTAACTTGTTCCGGCTTCCTCCTGTTTAATTTTTAATTTAAACTCTGGTAAACAGATACTCATTGACAGGGCGGCGGTGCCTGTTTCCCAATAATTATGGGAGTCTCTATTAAACAAGTTGGCAGATTTTTCACAAATTTTAGGCTCGTCCCGCTCTATGATACAGCGCGATCGTCAGTGATGTGGTGGCTGCGATCGCTGCTACCGTCCGAACATGGTTCCAGAAGGTCCAATGGGCGAGGTAGCTAGCCCAGAATCTCGCGCCCTCAGCGCTGCTAGGATCGACCTTTGCTAGCCCATCATTGAGCGGCACATTACACACTATTGACTGTGAACCCTGTGTACTGATTGGTGAAAATTATGAGCTTGAAGGGCTTCCGGCTGGTACTTGTCCTTGGGAAAAACAGGGAAATATTGCCTGTCAATTTTTACGCTGTACAAGTTGGGAGGCGATTCTCTGGGACTATTTCTATTATCTAGAAGAAGTGCCACAGTCTTCATGGCGCGCCCAGGACTTTGCAAGCTATGCTTTGGTGAAAGCATCTTTCGGCGATGCAGCATCAGCGCGTCTTCACGAACAGTTCCAGGAACAAGTTAGTGTGGTAAAACTTGATTAATTAGTGCCGCAAACTAAACATAGGTTGCTAAAGTCCTGATGTGGGCGGTAGCTGCTGCTACTGTCACTGGTAATCTGTAGCCACCTCCATGAGTAGAGAGCACTGGACATCCCCATCTCTTAACAAAATCTAGTAGAATTTCGGTCAGTTTACAGAAATCAGCATTTGTCCAATCTGTGATGTCCTTCCCACAATCATCTCTGTGGGAATCATAACCAGAAAAAATAGTAACTAGGTCTGGTTCCCACGGTACATTTTCTAAAGCTTGCCGGAAAGTGCTGATACTCTGATGGGCGTAGTAGAATCGACCAGTTATACCCTCTGACTGCAAAACTTCTACTGGAAAAGATTCAGGAATCAGCGGAATGTTACAATGTCCAACAGTTTCGGCAATGGTTGTTGTGCCAGCTTTCAAGTCGGAGGCTTTCGCCATGTAGATATCTACACCACTATGAATGCTAATACAATAGACGCTAGGATCGTTGCTAAAAATTGACTGAGTTCCATCGCCATGATGAATATCCCAGTCAACTATCAATACTTTTTCAAATCTTTGTGTCTGAGCATATCGAGCAGCAGCAGCTAGAGGATTTAAGATACAGTAACCGTGTCCCCAATTCCTATGAGCATGATGTCCTACCATACTGAAGCAGTAAGCCCGTTCTAGGTTTCCCTGTTTCATTTGGTCGATCGCTTCCATCATACCTCCCAAACCATAGATATAACCGGGCAAACAATACTCTAAACCTTGGCATTCTATACTCAAGTCTGGTAAGGCTAGGCTGATGTTATCTAGTGGTTTACCGAGGGCTTGTAATATCAATTTGCGGAGATATTCTCCAGCATGAACCTTCTGATAATCACTCATTTTTGCTTTTCTTAAGGGTAAGGCTGGATAGTCTGTCAGAGATTTTTGAAGAGCTTGTCGGACTTGATTGTAGTAATTAAAAGAATATCCGGTAAAAGAAATTGTTTGTATTAATTTGGAAGTAGAAAATGTTTGTGGGTGTAGATAGGTAGCAAGCTGCATCGTTTTATTTTGGCAGTCAAACTGAAGAGGTTAATTGTAATGAAATGCCTAGTATTTTTAACTAACCATAATACCACAGTTACTGCATTTTATCAAGCTCTGCAAAAAACTTGATAACCTCCTGTGATTGCCAAGCGTGAATCGGATGCTGGGGTTCAGATCGGCGCCATGGGCTATGTAGCCACAATACAGCTAGGGTGCGATCGCAATTCAGAAGAAATGGGTGCCACCGCTGCACCGATAATCAGAAGTTGAAACACGATACTGACGGCTAAATTCTGTATTTTTTATTTTCAATATAATCATCAATATTAGTCAGTAGATTAGTTAAATATTTTACCAATTTATCTTTATCATCAACTAACTTGCTCCAAAGTATTTGACTGGAAGCATCAGAAAACGAAACATTTCCATGGGCCAAATCGCATCGGATCTTAACGACAAAATTCAGAATATCATCGATTTCTCTACTCGCAACTCCTAAATTTCCAAAGAAGCCGTACATATCTATGAGTTCTTTGATAGTTTTAGCATCCAAATTTCCCGATATGGGAATATTAGATGGATCTAACGAAACCATCTCATCATCCAAAACCGATTTAATTAATTCCTGAAGATTGTCAGCGATCGAATCTTTTTTGATATATGAATCTCTGAAACTTTTACTTCGATCGTTCAGTAACCACAATCTCTTGATTTTGGGACTTAAATCTTTATAAGTTAATTGCTCGACTAAAATAACATCATGAATGGCAGTTATACCATTTCTAACAGAGGATTCGACAAGATTGTATAATAGCAGGTAACAATGAGACTGCAAGATTTTTTGAAGCTCGCTATCAACAATATATTCACCTGATGGGAAGATGATTGATTTAGCAGACAATGCACCAAGTTGTTCGATTTTATCTACTAATTCAAAATATTTCTGGATTTCTGCCACTCGCCTGTTAAAGTCCCTGATGAACTCTTTCATAGGCTGCAACTTAAAAGTTTATCCTTAGCATAGTCAATTCTTGGTTTCATATTCTCAGGCTTATGAGTTTGGTAGCAGACTATTGGAATTAGGAGTTAGATCGAGATTACTGGTGTTGATGCGATAGAAAATATCATTCCTTACTTTTTCATCAGCTTTGTCTGAGAGAACTATCATTCTAAGCGAAGTATTTTTAAACTTTCTTTGGCGTGAGGGTGCGAGATCCTTAAAATAGGAACCATTTAGAGAATTTAATGTTTTGAGATTACTCAATTGCAACTGATTTGTCATGAAAGCTACAACAGTTCTCACCCTTTGAGAGCCATCAACAATCTCTAGTCTTCCAGTTTCTTTGATTCCTGCGACAATGATGGCAGCAATAGGCAGACCAAGAATAATCGATTCAATGAATCGAGATTGACGATCGATATCCCATATCAATTCTCTTTGATATTCAGGGATATAAATCTCACTGAAATCATCGTCATCTTTTTCTAGGTATTTATCGACTATGAATTCGATGGTGTATTCTGTGGTATGGTAGTCAATCTTTTGCTTTATTTCGTCAATCTGCTCTTCGGCGATATTGATGATGTCTTGCCTAATTGCTTGAGACATAAGCACCTGCGTTTATAATAACAAGGACATAAAAAGATACTCCAACTTTTGTTGGTATCTATATTATAGTACATTGGAAGGCGTGGGCGATCGCGGTTTTCATTAAGCTTTCTTACTTTACAATAAATTTATTGTAAATTAATAACTCCATTGATTGAGAACAACAAACTGATTTTTTAGGTCATACTCTGCTGTCTCTAAATTATCAATTGCCTTCACTATCGCCTGATAACTCATATTCTTAGAAGCCTCAGAATCTTGATAAACTGCCAAAATCCCTGAATGTTCTGGGTTCGCTTGATGTAATTCCTGAAAGTCATCACAATTGCGTGTCAGCACGACTCTCTCATTTTCTCTGGCAGCCTGTAACACGACTGAATCTGGACGATTCATTAAATCCAATGTATTAACTGTGGCTACATCGTGACCGGCTGCCTGAAGAAGATTAACTAAATACTTTGCTTGAGAATCTTCGTCAAGCAGCATTCGTAGGCTCAAGTTGGACTCCTTTTACTTCCAATCGATAGCGTTCTTCGTCTGCTTCTAATTTTAAAAGTTCCTGATGATTTTCACAGTAATCAATCACCTCATAGATAGCATCAAGTGGTAAATCCCAATTTTCGGATGCTTGTTCTGATGACATATGATTAGCAGTCATGTCTCGCCAAATAGTCGATGCCAGTAATTTATGTCCTTTAATATAAAGTTGTTTTCGCCAAGGATGAGGACGTGCAATTAAATATTGCCAATTCTCGATTTCTGGTGTAGTTTGGAGTGATTGAACGATCGCACTTAGCAGCGCAAGGCGATCGCTGACTGAGAGTTGGCTGGCTTTTTCTTTAAGCTCTTGCAAGGACATATAAAAATACTCCAACAAAGGTTGGTATCTGAATTATAGTACAAATGAGCTAGTAGCGTTTATTCTTCTAGCAGTAGAGGTTCCAAGGCAATCAGCAGTGTTGGAATATCTTCATTTGAGGTTTTCCAGACTTCATCTAGGTCGATATCATCATATCGATGAATCAAGTTGTCCCGCATTCTGGCAATGAGTGACCAAGGAATTTCTGAATGTTGCGATCGCAGTTCTGGAGAAATGCGTTTCACCGCTTCACCGATAATCATATCAAATCCGGTAACATCGGAATTATTCATCTCTCTTCTCTCCCTCTGTGTTCTCTGCGTTCTCTGTGGTTAAATCATTCCGATGCAGCCGGAAACGATATCAGAAGTTGAAACACGATCGCAGATTGCGTTTTATCATCATTGAGAAATGCACTTTTGTCCATGTTACCTTTATATTGCAGGACTTTTTGAGCAGAAGAGGCAATGTCTAGCAAGGAAGCGCGATCGCGATTATTTGACATAGATAGTTTGAGCCGTAGACAGAATTTCTTGACGGCGAATCCAGTTGGAACTGCGCTCGATCGCCCGTTTACTGATTAGATCGACTGGTCTGCTTAGCAATGCTTCGAGTTCTTCCTGCATTTGGGCGTGATCGAGTAGACCCCAGTTGGCTGTGGGAGCAAAAGCAACTAAGATATCGATGTCGCTGTCTGCATGAAAGTCATCCCGAAGGATAGAACCAAACAGAGAGAGTTCGATGATTTGCCAGTGTTGGCAGAATTTGGTGATTTGGTCGATTGGTAGGGCGATCGCGGTTTTCATTCAGCCTCCTCAATCTTTCTTTTTAAATCGATCGGATGCAACTGGGGAGTTTGTTCTAATTGTTCCAAACATCGGGCAATTTTTTTCGCTAGGGATTTGTCAGCATTGACATAAACCTTTTGAGCATCAGGATGGAGAAGAACTTCATACATCAGAGCGAAGAGTTCTCCAGTTTGTATAATCAGTTTTAGGAGTTGCTTGATTTTGCTTAACTCGCTCTAGCAATCCAGAAATTGCCAAAAGTTCTTGAGTTGCAGCTTCGCTTTCTGCATTGGCTAAATAAGCTGCAAAATCAGCAAGCACCTGTAATCGTTCTGGTGATAGTTGCTGGAGTAAGTCGTTAAGCTGGCGGTGTAACTCTGTCACAGATATCAAATCTGCTGAGGAGCGATCGTTCATTTGGGAATTATCCGTGCTTTTTCCCTCATTTTACCGCATAGTTTTTGTGTTTGTCAATCTCTTGTTGCGATTGCAATCTAGCCAAGGTTTACTCATCAATCTCAACATTCATAACTACAAACAATCTCTAAAGGATGACAAAAATGAGCGATGAAATTAAGGTGCGATCGAGTAATGGGAATATTTTTGCAGATATAGGGCTGCCAAATTCTTCAGAATTATTGATTAAAGCGGAACTGGTTCACCAAATTAGTGAACTAATTACAGTGCGAAAATTGACCCAGATTGAAGCAGCAAAATGCCTGGGAATCGATCGCGCTAAAATCGCTGATTTGCTGCGTGGTAAACTATCTGAGTTTTCGATCGATCGCCTGTTCCGGTTTTTAAATGCGCTGGGTAGTGATGTGGAGATTCGGGTGATTGCAAAACCTGAATCTGATGCTCAGGCTAAGACAAGGGTGGTTGCTATATGATATCGTTTTACTGACAACTACTCGTAGCGTACTTTCTTAGATTTAATCACCTTACTTACATCATCGTGCCTTTGCCCCTCAATAATATCCTTGAGATGAATTTGCCCATTAATGTATTGAACGTGGATACGCCAACCTGAGACTTTATCGATATCAGCACGATAAATTGCCTGCTTCACGCCCTTTACTTTGTGCAGTCTCGTTTTTGGAAAATTTCTGGTTCTGTGACACTCGTTGTCTTCAAGTTCTGCCAAAGCTTCCAGAAAACAAATCTTTAGCTCGTTATCTGGCAAAATCTTCATGGCTTCGTAAATAATCCCATATTCATCGCAAAGCGTAATAGTCAGTGCCATAAATCAGCTTACGAAATTTGGGCAGTTGCTAGATTTTGGTGAAGCATATCTTGATATAAAGACTCTGCTACACTCTGATATGCGCGATCGAGGTCATCGTGTTTAACTACTCGAAAAAGAGTAAAAATAACTTGCCCAAAAATTGGATCTTCGTCAACTGCCCAAATTACTCTTAATGTTCGAGAAACCGTTAGTGTGTACAGTGAAGATTCGTAACCATTAAGATTTGTCGGTAGGCGAAGGCGGCGCAGCTTACGATATAAATCAGCTTTTTGAGTTGGGAAGAGGCTGGCGCAATCGTTGATTTTTTGAATCGCTGCTGCTTTTTCATCTTCACTCAACTTAGTAAGATCGTTTTCAAAGCCCTTTGTTGACTCAATTAGAATATCCACGTTACTAGCTGCGTTAATTTCATCTCTCAGCTTTTTCATAGCTTTGTTCCTCATTTTACCGCCTACGGTTTTTGTTTGTCAATCGGTACTCCCGATCGCGATTCAGCCAAAATTTACCCATAAAATTAAGTGTCTTATACCGCAGTTATGATATAGTCTCTTGTTCCCAAGATTTATATAATTACGGTTTGCATACATGGTTCATCTTTACCGAACCTTGCTTTTTTTAGACTTGGGAACTGAATAGACAGAATCTCGTTCAGTTATTACAAATACTGTCTTTTTTATGAAACTTTTCAGTAATCCTAAATTGTGGTTTTCTGCTGACTGTCATAGCTGCAATTAGATTTTGGGTAAATAGGGATTTTTATCCCCAAACACATACAAAATGAGATTAAGTGTATTATACCACAAATGCGGCATGATAATATGTCTAAGCGTCAACTACCCCAAACAAATTCTCTAGGTCTAACTCCACTCCCTCTTACTCGCCATCAGTATCTCATATTCTTAACATTTATCAAGATTTAGATAGTCGGAAAAATCGAGTTCGCCCTTGTCTTGAAAAAGTTCCATCAGAATGACAGACCAGATCCATGCAGCCGGACTCGATCGAACTAAGCTAAACTAAGCTAGGTAAATGACTTGATATACTGATGACTATTTTTACTCTGCGATCGATCAAAAAAGACTTCGGCATCAAGGAACTCTTGACAGATGCCAGCTTCAGCCTCGATGAAGGCGATAAAGTCGGACTCATCGGCACCAACGGTTCCGGGAAATCAACGCTGCTGAAGATGATTGCGGGCTTAGAGTCGATCGACTCTGGCGATCGCTGGGTGAACCCCGGTGCTAAAATTGTCTATCTCCCCCAACAGCCGGATTTGGACGAAAATCACACTGTCCTAGAGCAAGTATTTGCTGACAGCGGCGAACAAATGGCTTTGGTACGCGAATACGAGGAGATTTCCGATAAATTGTCCCACCACCAAGGCGATACTGACAAGTTGATGGCGCGACTGTCTGCGGTATCTGAACGCATTGATGAGGTGGATGCGTGGGATTTGGAAACTAAGGCTAAGTTGATTTTGACTAAGTTGGGAATTGAGGATTTTGATGCCAAAGTTGGCGATTTATCCGGTGGCTACCGCAAGCGAATTGCCTTAGCAACGGCTTTACTTTCGGAACCAGATGTGTTGTTGATGGATGAACCGACTAACCACTTGGATGCGCTTTCTGTCGAATGGTTGCAGAATTATTTGAATGGTTATCGCGGTGCTTTGTTGCTGATTACGCACGATCGCTATTTTCTTGATCGCGTCACCAATCGCATCCTAGAGATCGATCGCGGCGACCTTTACAATTATAGTGGCAATTACGCCTACTACTTGGAGAAAAAAGCCTTAGCCGAAGAATCCGCAGCCAGCACTCAGCGCAAATTTTCGGGAGTATTGCGGCGCGAGTTGGAATGGCTCAAGAAGGGGCCGAAAGCGCGCAGTACCAAGCAAAAAGCCCGAATCGATCGCATTAAAGATATGCGCGCCGAAGAGTTTAAAACAGCCAATGGCAAAGTCGAGATTGCTACAGCGGGCCGCCGAATTGGTAAGAAAGTTGTTGAGTTACTGAATATCCGTAAAGCTTATGGCGATCGTACTTTAATCAAAGATTTTACCTACAATTTCACTCCCGAAGACCGGATTGGAATTATTGGCTGTAACGGCGCGGGAAAATCCACGCTGATGGATATTATCACCGGACGAATTAAGCCCGATTCGGGTACTGTAGAAATTGGAACAACCATTCACATTGGTTATTTCGACCAGCATTCGGAGGATTTGACACCCAATGAAGACCAGCGAGTGATTGAATACCTCAAAAGTGTGGCAGAATTGGTGAAAACTGCCGATGGAGAAATCATTACGGCTTCTCAAATGTTGGAGAAGTTTCTGTTTCCGCCGATTCAACAGTATGCACCGATTAGCAAACTTTCGGGCGGGGAAAAGCGCCGATTGTTTCTGTTGAAAGTGCTGATGAGTGCACCGAACTTGCTGATTTTGGATGAACCGACAAACGACTTGGATGTCCAGACTTTGGCGGTGTTGGAGGATTATCTGGAAGACTTCAACGGCTGCGTAATTGTCGTTTCGCACGATCGCTATTTTCTCGATCGCACAATTGACATGGTATTCTCCTTAGAACCGGGTGGTAACTTGCGTTTATATCCCGGCAATTATTCGGTGTATTTGGATCACAAGAAAGCCGAAGAAGCGAAGGAACTTAAAGCACAAAAAAACAAAGGTAAACTACCACCAGCCACTGAAGCTAACAACCCAAAAGTCGAAGCTCAAGCTCCAAAACCAAATAAGCTTACGTTTAATGAAAAACGGGAATACGATCAGTTAGAAGCTAAAATTCCGCAATTGGAAGCTGAAAAAGCAGAGATTGAGCAGATTTTGTCTCTCAATTCTCCGAGGGGGTTTGGTGAGGTGAAAAAGTTATCTGAACGTTTGGGCAAATTGAATCAAGAGATTGAAAAAGCAACAGAAAAATGGATGGAATTGGCGGAAAGGGTGAGTTAAGTTGCGGTGAGTGCAAGTATTTCGTTTACAGCGTACTATATTTGTTTGTAGTGAGGACTTTAGGGTACATCTGAGTTTTGTAATATATTCGTAGGGGCGAAGCATGACCGCAGTAAATCTGTGGTAATCACTAATAAATTGTCTGCGGTCATGCTTCGCCCTTACAAAATTGAGATGTACGCGGACTAAAGTCCTTACTATAAACCTTAAAGTAATCACATAATAACTAGATTCCATGCTAAAACGGATATACATTGACAATTTTCGCTGTCTGGTTAATTTTGAAATTGACCTTGATGCAATTAATTTATTTCTGTGTACTAACGGTTCTGGAAAATCAACTGTTTTTGAAGTATTGCAGAAAATCCAAGCATTGGTCAGCGGCGACAGTAAGGTAGAAGGAATTTTCAAACCAGCGGACTTCACCCGCTGGCAAACTTCACAAATTCACTGAATGTCTTTCACCGCGATCGCCTTCACCGGAATTGAAATGACAAACTCTGTACCTTCACCTAAAGTTGAATTCACCTTCAGTATACCATTGTGTTTGTCAACAACAATCTGACGCGCGATCGCCAATCCTAACCCCGTGCCTTTTCCCACGCCTTTGGTGGTAAACAAATGCTCGAAGATTTTTTCTTTTACTTCATCCGTCATCCCCATCCCGTTGTCCTGAATTCGGATCTGTACCTCGGTGACAAATAATTCTGTTTTAATAATAATTTGATTGGGATGAGCTTCAATTTCTGCAAAACTGCGAGCTTGATTCGAGTCTTCTAGGGCATCGATCGCATTTGCCAACAGATTCATAAATACCTGGTTGAGTTGGCCGGCAAAACATTCGAGTAGGGGAATATTGCCGTAATTTTTGATGACGGCAATTTCCGGGCGAACTTCGTTGGCTTTGAGGCGATGTTTCAGAATCAGCAGGGTACTATCGAGTCCGTCATGCAAGTTAAAAGCAACGGGCTTGTCAGTATCCGCGCGAGAAAAGGTACGCAAACTAATGCTGATATTGCCGATGCGATCGACTCCGGCTTGCATCGAACCCACTAATTTTGGTAAATCGGTGCGAATGAATTCTAAATCGATCGCTTCCATCTCGTCTTGAATTTCCCGATCGGGATTGGGGTATTTTTCCCGATACAAGTCAATTAAACCAAACAAATCGTTAATATTGTCGAGGGCGGGTTGGATATTGCCTTTGAGGAATCCGACGGGATTGTTGATTTCGTGCGCAACCCCGGCAACCAAATTGCCCAGGGCAGACATTTTTTCACTTTGGACAATTTGCATTTGAGCTTGTTGCAAATCGAGCAGTGCTTGTCGCGATTGCTGGTACAGCTTGGCATTTTCTAAGGAAATTGCTGCTTGAGCGCAGAGCAAATTCAGAATTTCTACGCGATCTTCCGTAAATGCTCGCGATGTAACATTGTTTTCCAGATACAAAATGCCCAGCAACTTGCCTTGATTGAGGATTGGCATACAAAGCAAACTCTTGGGCTGGTGGCGCAGGATGTAGGGATCTGCCACCAGTCGCAGATGAGCGAGTGGGTTGGCGACGATCGCAGGTTTCAGGGTGCGTTTGACTGAGTAGATCGAGGAAGCCGGGACATCCTGACTCTCGGCTAAGGGAATGTGACAAAGCACGGTAGCAGATCGATCTGATCGAGCTTGTGCTTTAATTACCAGGCTGTCATCTTCTAGCAGCAGCAAGACACATTTGTTTGCTCCGGCATTTTCGATCGCCACTTGCAACAAACTCGCCATCAGTTTTTCCAGTTCGATTTCGCCGGAAAGGGCTTGAGAGGCTTTGAGAATTCCTGCCAAATCGAAAGCCGCAGAAGCACTGCTAGAAGTAGAGGTGAGAGTACGTTTGGCAGATATGATTTCATTTAGTCTCAGCGGTAAGTGCGATCGCTCCAAAATCGGTATCAGCAAGTGCGGATAGCGTTGCTCTAAATCATCAATTTTTGCCTTAGCGCCCCAGTGGGCGTAGCAGTAGTAAGCCTCAATTAGATATGTTTGAGCGATTTTTGCTTTGTCCCAGTCGAGGTAGAATTTGGCGGCGAGTTCATTGGCTAAGGCTTCTTCTTGGATGTAACTGTTTTCTTTTGCTCCAAAAATAGCGCGATCGTAAAGCTCGATCGCCATTATTTTATTACCCAAAACTCGATATTTTTCTGCCTCAACCAAATCGTACTTATGCTGAAAATTCATCGGGGCGTGATGTGCCCACGTTTGCATCTGAGCCTGATTCGCTGCAACCTGGCTCAGAAATTCATCGCGAGCTGAGTTTGTGGCATCAGGACACTGGGAAAGGAGAGCCAGAGAATAGTAAAAATTGTGTTCAACAATCGTCATGATTCCAGTTGCTGTCTGCTGATAAGGTTCCGCTTCCCTAGCACAGGCAAGGGCTTGTTCCGGCGCATTCAACAGGTACAGCAGCCAAGATTTCGCAACATTGAGAGCAAACAACGTTGTACCATTCTTTTGCTCAACTAAAATTGGCAAGATTTCTGCCTCCTGGAATGCGAGTCCATTTAACTGAAGCGGATCTTCCGCAAGACCAAGTAAATTGAGAACAATCTGATGCCATACCTGACCGTAAAACACATGATATTCCAGTTTGTGTTTTTGCAAGAAATCGAGATACTGCTGATGCTTCTGCTCCACCAATTCTAAAGATTTACCTGCAAACAACAAATGGCTGCAATAGTTAAGTATGCCATAGCCAGACGAGACTAAATCTCCATTGTCAAACCCCAGGTTAAAGGCTAATATTAATGGTTCAATGGTTGTCTGAATATGTTCTTTCCAATGTCTGACATAGCCATTGAAGCTCAATATGCTGTGTGCTTTAATTACTGGATTATCGGATTGCTCAACCAAAGCCACAGCCAGTTGACACAACTGATAACCCATGTCCACTTCTCCTCTGCTACACAGCGTCATGCCATGAGTATTATAGGGATACATTGCTTGCTGCGAATTCCCATACTGGATACAGGAATGGAGTGCTGTAAAAACTGCCTGCTGAGACAGTGACGGATCGATCATATAAGCAGCATGGCCAATCGTATTTAAGATTTGTAGGGCTGCGATTCGATCGGGCTGTGTCATTGGTGGCAAGTTGATTAATGCCTCAATGTTTAGTTCTGCCGGTGGTTCTTTCTCCAGATGAATCCCCAGCAGTTCTAGAGTTTGTAATCCCGTATAAATCGCTGCTTGTAACTGGGTTTGAGCAAGATAAATCTGCATCTTTTGTTCGTAGACGCTGACTTGTTCTAGGAGTGTTTTAGCATTTTTCAAGGCGATTTCAACCAGGACATGAGATTGCTCAAAATTGCTAGTTAGGTATTCTGCCTTTGCTGCTTCTAGATGCAGATCGATCGTCAGGTCATATTGACGATTCCAATCCTCAGGGGTGAGAATTCCTAAAGCAACATTGAAATATTTAACTGCTGCTGTGTAAGCGGTTGCAGACATTGCTTTTTTACCAGCCCTGCAATTGAGTTGAACCAGTTCATCTATTTGAGATGGAGTGGTAATTAAATTAGCTCCAATATTCAAATGATTGACAATCTCAAAAATCTTTTCTCCAAGTAGCTCAGTTGAAGTATTGCTCAGCCATAGCTGTCCAATTTTGAGGTGAGTAGCCTGTTTTTGGTCGTCTGGGATCGACGAGTAGGCAGCTTGTTGGACGCGATCGTGCAAAAATCCGTAAGAACAGTGTTGAGTAGGGAATGGCGAGGGCTGAGTTGTTAATTCTGCTTCGATCTGGTAAAACTTATAGGTTTCGCTCACAGGCAGAACCAGTCCTTCCTGCAAGGCTTTCCACAAATCAGCAGCAGTTGCGATTTGAGATTGCTCGGAGATGATCGCCAGTGTATTTAAGTTGAACTGCGCCCCAATGCAAGCGGCAAGTTTGAGCATCGTCTGAGTTTGTGCCGGCAACTTCCGCAATTGCAGTGCCATAAACTCCACCACATCATCAGTGGTTGCCAAAGTTTTGATTTGGGCAATATCGCACTGCCACCCCCCTTGACTTCCTCCCTTGCTAAGGGGGGACTGAGGGGGGTCAAAGGTAATTTGTCCATCCTCATGCAGAGATTTGAGAAACTGAGTAGCAAAAAAGGGATTGCCTTGGGTTTTTTGATAAACTAATTCTGTCAGCGGTTGGGCGAGAGGGATGTCGCAGTTCAACGTATCCGCTACTAACTGATTCATATCCATTAAACTCAATGGTTGCAGAGTGATGGTATGCACCGCCCGGCCAGTTTTGATAATCTCATCGATCGCCAGCATCAATGGATGAACTGACGACACTTCGTTATCGCGATAGGCGCCAATTACTAACAGATGTTCCGTATCCTGCATCAGCAATTCCATTAACTTCAGTGATGCCAAATCTGCCCACTGCAAATCGTCTAGAAACAATACTAACGGATGTTCCGCAGAGGTAAACACCTGCACAAACTTCTGCATCAGCAAATTAAACCGATTTTGGGCACGACTTCCTGATAATTCAGGTGCCGGAAGTTGTTTGCCAGTGATTTGTTCTAGTTCTGGAATCACGTCAATCAAAACTTGTCCGTTATCTCCAACAGCTTTGAGAATTTGGGTTTTCCAGTTTTGCAATTGGGTATCTGATTCTGCTAGCAATTGTCCCATCAAATCGCGGAATGCTTGCACGAAGGCACTGAAGGGAATGTTGCGCCCAAATTGGTCGTATTTTCCCTTGATAAAATAACCGCGCTGTCGTACAATCGGTTTATGAATTTCATTGACAACGGCGGTTTTACCAATGCCGGAAAAGCCAGCCACCAGCATCAGTTCGGATTGGGGATTTTCGATTGGGGATTCTCGATTGTCTTGATTTTTGCCGGCAATGCGATCGAAGGCTTGTAATAATGTCTGGACTTCTGATTCTCGTCCGTAGAGTTTTTCGGGAATCAGAAAGCGATCGCAGATATCCCGTGCACCCAACTTAAACAAATCAATCTTGCCTGTTTCCTGCAACTGATGCAGGCAAATCTTTAAATCGTGCTTCAGTCCTGAAGCACTTTGATAACGGTCTTCTGCATTTTTTGCCATCAGCTTGCAGACAATTTGTGACAACACTGAGGGCACGTTAGGATTGAGGCGATCGACCGTGACAGGCTGCTTGGCTAAATGACAGTGTACTAACTCGATTGGATCGTTGGAAGCAAAGGGCAATTCTCCCGTCAGCAGTTCATAAAATGTGACTCCCAAAGCATAAAAGTCACTGCGATAATCGATGCCGCGATTCATCCGCCCGGTTTGTTCTGGTGAGAGATATGCTAAGGTTCCCTCTAGGGCGTTAGCATTCTGAATTTCTTGAGTTTCGCGGGGTAGCAAAGAAGCGATGCTGAAGTCAATCAACTTGACTTGTCGCGTGTCTGGATGAATTAGAATATTAGCTGGTTTGAGGTCTTTGTGAATCACTCGCTGTCGGTAGAGTTCATCTAAAGCTGCTGCAATTTGAATCGTAATCTGAAGGAATGCAATCAAAGTTTGCAGGCTATCTCCCATGTGTCCCTCTCGCTTGAGCATTTCCGAAAGCGAAATGCCGCCGAAGTCTTCCATTACTAGGGCGTAGGCATTTTGATAAGGTTCTAGCGTTAAAGGTTTGACAATGCTGGGCCCGTCAAGATTTTTGGCGATCGCATATTGATTGCGGAATTGTACAAGTTCGCTAAAGTTAGGAAATGGGTTTCTCAGCAGTTTGATGACGACCGGAGTGAGATCGTTTTCTCGGAGACCTCGATAGACTAAAGTACGAGAACCTACATAGAGTTGTTCGGTAATTATATACCCTAACAATTCAGTAATTTCAATCATTCTCCTTCCCTCAAAGCGAACTGTGCACTATTACTAAACGTTACCTTGCAGCGATCGTCTTGATGGAGATCTAAATCACAAACTGGCGATCGTGGTAAAAAAAGATCCGAAGGCACTTGTCTGTCAAGTTGGATAAGTTCGATCGATAATACACACCATGCGCAGATACCCGACTTCTTCAAGAAATCGGGTATCTAACAGCTATGGGATTTTAGGTTGAATTTGAGCGATTTACCTATCTACTCTCTAATTACCAAAAGCATCCTTGATGCTATCAACAGTGCGCTCAATAGCGTTCTTTGTGTTGTCTACTGCTTTTTGAGTCCGGGCAGAATCTTCCCCTGCTCTTTTCTCAATGGTGGCTGCATCTTTTTTGGCTTTGCGCTCTGCGACACTACCGTCTTCGGTTGATCGATCGACTTTAGCTGCATTAGTCTTGGCTGTTTCCTTGACCTTATCTTCCGTGTCTCGGATGAAATTTTTGGCTCGTCCCGCATCTGTACTGGCTTTATCTTGAATTTTATCGCCCAGGTCTGCTGCTGCGATCGAACTTGCAAAAGGGGCGGCCATTGCTGAGGTGTTGGAGAAAAATGCACCTTGCCAAACAAAGGCGATCGCCGACAGACAAAGCACAGTTGCAGCCATCCAGCGTCTAGCAGTCGAAAACCGCTTCGTCAAGTAATTCAGATTCATAAAAATACCATCTCTATCAGGTTTAGCCTCCTATTTGTAATCGATTTTACCGATCGCCTCAATCTTTCCCCAGATAGAGGTTTTTGCGCCATCGCTGGTTAAAGGAATTCACTATTTGGATAGATGGTGATTATGGTCATTCTACGGTGTACGATTTCCTGATTTGCTTTTTGCCTTCGCCGCCCTAGATTCCACTGTAAATGGTGGGATGTCTGCCAATTCTGTGGCGCTCAAACTGTATTGTTCGCAAACTAAACTCAGGCGGGTTCCACCGCTTGTCACTGCATTCACAGCATGAGTTAAATCTCCTTGAAAATACACGAGGGTATTTGCTTCTGGTTTAATCTGCCCGACTTGTTTTTTGTGACAGCGCAACACCAACTCTCCGCCTTCGAGATTTGTTGGTACTTGGATGTATAAAACGCTGACTGCTGCCGGAGGTTCCACCGTTTTACAGTAGGATCGCAAAGAGCGATCGATATGTGGATCGACACGGGAACCTTCTTTGAGCCACAGAGGGTTGAGATAAAAAGCATTGCAAGCTGGTTGTAGGGCTTGGTCTAGATAGGGTTTAAAGTATGGGAAACGCTGTTCTACTTGGGCGATTTCCGAACGTTGAAATACCACGGAAAAGCCTTTTGTACCGATGAAGTCGCGGTTGAGGTTATTGATGGCAAAATAAGGGGATGCGAGAATTGCTCCTCGCAAGTCGTTGAGATAAGTAATAGAGAAAGCGTTAGGATGCTTGCTGTAGTATTTCAAGGAATTCTATAAATGTGCGATCGAGCAATATCCAGAATACATCATGATTTTTGGTAGGAGCCAACTGAAACCATAAATATGGGAAAAACCCACTTCCTGCTACATAAGATTGACATAAAGCGGACAAGAATGACATCTCGGACACTTAAAACTTACTTCCTGCTTCTACGTAGGGAGTCGGCTCCTTCTACTCTACAGGCGTGAATTCAGGATTAGCCATCCT
>NZ_JBGJZU010000012.1:0-107625 GCF_041354475.1 Microcoleus sp. | reverse complement strand
CGGTTGTTAAACGCTGCGGTGGCGAAGATATTTGGCGGGTCACTGCCTGAGAAAATAGCTCGATGCCTGGGATTTATTTACCACACATAATGCCTCTTTCTCTCTTCTAGAAAGGGGCTTTGTTGTTAGACATCTCCTAAAAAGACAGTTAAGAACAGGCACGATGCCTGTTCCAGAGAAATTATGGGAGAGGTATATTACAAAGGTGGGATCAATTTCGCCTTTTTGAATGCGATCGAGCAAAGGCCGCAAATAGCGTTGAACGTGAGTCTGTCCCATTTTCATGGTCAAACCTTTGTTGAAAGCTGCACCTAATGGCACTTTGTCTACGAAGCCGCCGTAAACGCCGGGAATCGAGACTGTGCCACCTTTACGACAAGCCAGGATCAGTTGTCGCAATGCGGTGGGTCGATCGCTCTCCAAGCGCACAGCTTGCTTTGCTTTGTCATAAAAAGCGTCCAGACCCGTGCCGTGGGCTTCCATCCCCACAGCGTCGATGCAGGCGTCAGGCCCGCGCCCCCCGGTCATTTCGGTGACGGCTTCCCCCGCATCAATTTCTTCGTAGTTGATGATTTCGGCTTTGGCCGCAGCAGCCATCTGCAAGCGTTCCGGGAAGCGGTCGATCGCAATTACTCTATCGGCACCCAGCATAAACGCGCTTCTGATTGCAAATTGCCCCACCGGCCCGCAGCCCCAAGAGGTGCAAATCTGAGCCACAAATTGCTGTAGATGTGATTTTGAAGATCGCATCTCGCGGATTAATAATTGTTGGGTCAGGTACATTATCAACTCGCACGTCATTTGCTCCGTGCCAACAAACTGCTTTCATTTTTTGGTTCTCCTCTAGTTAGCTACGAACATTTTTTGGTGTTCTCTTTGAAATTTTCGATTAGCTCAGTATCTAAATTAGGGCATTGATTTTCTCAATCTTAAATGTATAAAACTTTACTTATCTCTATCCAAGGTATGATTAAAAAATATATCTTTTGGCTATTATCAAGACTAAAATTAGTAAAAAATCAAGCTACTAAAATATCGGTTAATTGCTTTAAAGTATGACCATAAATGCTTCATTCACTGGATACCGAGCTTTGATAGTCTTAGCAATTACTTTTTTTGAGAGTCAGGACTTATACTATGCAAGAAGTTAAAATTTACAGTAAAAATCCTCCTCTCTAAATTATATTTGCGCCGTTCAACCTCAAATCTCGAACCATCCAGGAAGTAAATAAACACTTCGTGCTGGCTTCGCCCACGAGTAGGTCAAAATGGCTAGGAGTGATGCCGCCACAAAAATTTCATCAAACTTGAGTATAAAATCTACATATACCTCAGCTTATCTATAGTAGTAAGGTGGGATGTGTACCGCATCTTACGACTACAGACCAGCTCATTAAGTGTACTGAGTAAGTTGCAGCCTCAAACTTCTCAAGTCAGGGCTCGTCGATATAGATTCGAGGCGGGGCGGGTTTTGGATCACAAGTGCTGCTTAAATGCCGAGCTTGCGCTAAAGTTGTGAAAGATTAAAGTTTATCGATCGCCTTTTATGCCTTACACTGCATCTACCCCAACAGACCCCAATCAAGCAAATATTCGTAATGCCGACTACCGCTTACTAGAGTTTAATAAGCTGACACCGATGATGCAGCGGTATGTGGAAGTCAAAGAACAATATCCCCACGCACTTTTATTATTTCGAGTCGGAGATTTTTTTGAGTGCTTTTTCCAAGATGCAGTGACGATTTCGCGGGAATTAGAGCTGGTTTGTACTAGCAAAGAAAGCGGCAAGGAAATTGGACGAGTGCCGATGACAGGAGTGCCACACCATGCACTCGATCGCTACACTTCAATGTTAGTAGAAAAAGGCTATGCTGTAGTAGTTTGTGACCAAGTAGAAGATGCAGCGATCGCAGCTAGAGAAGGCCGTCAAGTCAAGCGCGAAATTACCAGAATTCTGACTCCCGGAACTTTGACTGATGACGGAATGCTTAAACCCAAACAAAATAACTTTTTAGCAGCAATCGTTATAGCTGGAACCCATTGGGGATTGTCTTATACAGATATTTCTACCGGAGAATTTGTCACTACACAAGCAGATAGTTTAGAACAATTAAATCTAGAATTGTTGCGTTTGCAACCGTCGGAAGTGCTAGTACCAACGAATGCTCCCGATTTGGTGACTATGTTGAGACCAGGCGAAAAATCCGATCATTTACCAGAGTGTTTACCAAGTTCGTTTTGTTATTCTTTGCGATCGCAAATTCCCTTTACTTTGGGAGAGGCAAAACAGAGAATCCTGCAAAAGTTCAAAGTGCGATCGCTCGAAGGTATGGGGTGTGGACAGCTTCCCTTAGCAGTACGCGCAGCCGGGGGTTTGCTGCAATATCTCGAAGAAACTCAAAAAGGAAATGCCGTTCCTTTGCAAGTATTACACACTTATACCATCACGGATTTTCTCACACTAGACTATCAAACCCGTCGCAATCTCGAAATTACTCAAACTGTGAGAGATGGGGTTTTTCATGGTTCTTTGCTGTGGGCGATAGACAAAACTAGCACTGCAATGGGAGGTCGGGCTTTACGGCGGTGGGTGCTGCAACCTTTACTGAATATTAAAGGCATTTGCGCGCGACATGACACGATTCAAGAATTAGTAGAAGATAACTACCTGCGCCAAGATTTGCAGCAGTTATTACGCCAAATTTACGACATAGAAAGACTGACTGGGCGCACTGGTTCTGGAACAGCTAGCCCGCGAGATTTAGTCGCTTTAGCTGATTCTTTAAAAAAACTGCCTGAGTTAGCTGCGATTGCAGCCCAAGGTCGATCGCCCTATCTGAAATCACTGCAAAATGCCCCGCCAATTTTAGCAGAATTAGCAACTAAAATTCACGCTCATTTAGTTGACGAACCGCCGATTCATTTAAAAGAAGGAGGGTTGATTCGTTCGGGAATTAATTCCCTACTAGATGAAATGCGGCAAACAGCATCAGCCGATCAGGAGTGGATTGCTCATTTAGAGGCAAATGAAAGAAAACGCACCGGAATTTCTAATTTAAAAGTAGGTTACAATAAAGCTTTCGGGTATTATATCAGCATTACAAAATCGAAAGTAGACCAAGTACCAAATGACTACACGCGCAAGCAAACTCTCACTAATGAAGAACGCTACAGCACAGAAGAATTAAAACAAAGAGAAGTACGAATTCTGACAGCGCGGGAAGATTTAAATCAACTAGAATATGATATTTTTGCTCAAGTACGCGCCGAGGTAGGAGAACACGCCGAAATTATTCGCAATGTTTCCCGCGCCGTGGCCGCAGCCGATGTTTTGTGCGGTTTGGCAGAAGTAGCTGTTTATCAGAATTACTGTCGTCCAAATATGGTTGAAAGTCGGGAAATTAAAATTATTGAAGGTTGTCATCCGGTGGTCGAAAAGTCTTTACCTCCGGGCTTTTTCGTACCTAATTCGGCTTTTTTGGGTCGGGAAGAAGCGCTAAATCGACCGGATTTAATTATTTTAACTGGGCCGAATGCTAGTGGCAAAAGTTGTTATTTGCGGCAGGTGGGTTTGATTCAGTTGATGGCGCAGATGGGGAGTTTTGTGCCGGCGAAAGCTGCTACTTTGGGAATTTGCGATCGCATTTTTACCCGCGTTGGCGCGGTGGATGATTTGGCAACAGGTCAGTCTACGTTTATGGTAGAAATGAATGAAACTGCAAATATTCTCAACCACGCAACACCAAAATCCTTGGTTTTGTTAGATGAAATTGGCAGGGGAACGGCGACGTTTGACGGACTTTCGATTGCTTGGTCTGTGGCAGAATACTTGGCGAATGAGATTCGGGCGCGGACAATCTTTGCTACCCATTATCACGAATTGAATGAGTTAGCTTCTATTTTAAATAATGTAGCAAATTACCAAGTTACGGTCAAGGAATTGCCCGATCAAATAGTATTTTTGCACCAAGTTCAGCCTGGAGGTGCTGATAAGTCTTATGGGATTGAAGCGGGGAGATTAGCTGGTTTACCAACCTCGGTAATTGAGAGAGCAAGACAGGTGATGAAGCAGATTGAGAAACACAGTAAAATTGCGATCGGACTACGGAAGGGTGTGAAGAAAGAGGGGAAACAAGAGTCGGAAGGCGAACAGTTGGATATTTTTGAGGATTGAAATGATTAAATTGCGAGCCGAATCCAGGACTTAGCTATCAATTCTATTTTCAGGTCAGTAATCTGGGCATTACTGACCTGAAAATGACGAAACTGTGATACTATTCTTGAAGATATCAAAAGCTTTAAATAGGAGGATGAGATGCAAGGCAAAAGATTTATCCGAACTCTTCGCTTAAAAAACTTTCTATCCTACGGAAGTGAAGGAGAGGAAATAGAACTTCAACCCCTGAATGTGTTAATTGGCCCCAACGCATCTGGGAAGTCGAACCTAATTGATGCGGTGGGGATTTTACAGTCAACACCCAATGATATAAATACTCCATTTCGGCAAGGAGGCGGTATTGGCGAGTGGCTTTGGAAAGGTGATGAAAAAAATTCCAACAATATTCCAACAGCTACAATCGAGGCAATCGTAGATTATCCTGAAGAAACTACCCCTCTGCTCTATAAAATCTCTTTCACGATGTTAGGTCAAAAACTAGAAATTGTAGATGAAGCTGTAGAAAAGGAAGAAAAATTTGCCCCAAGTTATAAAGATGTATATTTTTTCTACCGCTATCGAAATGGCAATCCAGTCTTAAATACTAGAAAGGTCTCAGAAGAGGGAACAAGTAAAGACACTAATAGCGGAAAACGCCATCTTAGCCGTGACGAGATAAATTTTTCTCAATCAGTTTTGTCCCAAAAACAAGACAAATATTTTTACCCTGAATTAGCCTACTTAAACAATCAGTTTTCCAAGATCCGTATTTATCGGGAATGGAATTTAGGCAGGTATACGCCACCAAGAAGGCCCCAACCATCTGATTTACCAAATGACTTTCTTGAAGAAGATGTAAGTAACCTTGCTCATGTTTTGCACGAGTTAAATTTCCAAGGTTTTACACCTTTGCTGCTAGAGCAGTTGCAAAAGTTTTACGAGGCAGTAGGTGACATCACAACTAGAATTGATGGCGGTACGATACAAACATTTATCAGGGATAAAAGATTCAATAGACCAATTCCTGCTACCCGTTTATCAGATGGTACGCTTCGTTATTTGTGCTTGCTGACTTTGCTGTGCCACCCAAGTCCACCGCCCCTGATTTGTATTGAAGAACCAGAATTAGGGTTGCATCCAGATATCTTATCTACTGTTGCTGAATTGCTAATTGCGGCATCTAAAAGAACTCAAATAATTGTTACTACTCATTCTGATGCTTTAGTTTCTGGTTTGAGTGAAGTTCCAGAATCAGTCTTAGTTTGCGAACAGAATAACACAGGTACTCACTTGCGCCGTCTAGAGCCTGAGCAACTTAAACAGTGGCTGAAAAAGTACACTCTAGGAGATTTGTGGCGGATGGGACACATCGGAGGAAACCGATGGTAAGAGAGATTCGTATTTATATTGAAGGCAGTGGAGATGAAAGTGAAGATGAAAGTACAACAGAAAATATACCTCCAACACGTCCGGGATTTAGGAGTAGAATTCCGGCAGGAAAAGAGACCACAGCGGGGCTGCGAGCGGGTTTTGTTCATCTCTTCAAAGAACTCTACGATTTCGCAGAGAGCAAAGGCATAAAAATCCTGTCAATCATGTCTGGATCTCGCCGCGATGCTTGCGACGATTTCCTAATGAGTGTGGAATCTTATCCAGAGGCTTTTAATGTTTTGCTTGTTGATTCAGAATCTCCTGTTTCTGAAAGTCACACACCTTGGGAGCATTTAAGAAGCAGAAAAGAAGATCAACCTTGGATTTTGGATTCGCTGGGGATTGATGATGCCTGTTGCCACTTAATGGTACAAACTATGGAGGCTTGGTTTATTGCTGATATTGATGCTTTAAACAAGTTTTATAATGGGGGATTTAAAGCAGATTATCTTTACAAAAGGCTGGAAAATCAAAGTTTGGAGAAAGTTTCAAAATACAACTTGAGTAAGTGGCTGACATCAGCCACTAATAAAACATCTAAAGGTAAATATCACAAAACACGACACGCTCCTAAACTGTTAGAAATTTTAGATGTTGACAAAGTACGCAGGGCTTCTCCTAGTTGCGATCGCCTTTTTATAACCCTTACCAAAATCATAGAAATGACATAAATACATTGCGTGTATATAAGCCCTATTTACTTGCCATTTTGTAACTTTTTTACCTCTTTGTGTACGCTCATGCCAATCTCCAAAGCCTCATTCAACAATCTCCCATATTCAGTTGCTCGATCGCTCACATCCATCGCCATCAAGGCAGCCAAATTACTTTCAATATTAGCAAATAATTCGTAACGACGACCAATAAACTCCTGATTTTCCCGGAGAATTCTTTCGGTTTTTAAAGCACAAACTAAACTTTCCCTAGTAACGTTTAATGCTTCAATTGCATCCTCTCGATTCATCAAATTGGCTTGGAGATTGCCAACGGCTATTAAGCGATCGATAATATCGAGAGCCTTAATCACCTCATGATACTTGTCAACTTCATCTAGCAAACCAGCCAAGGTTGCTAGAGGCCTTGCCTTTACCCATCTATACAAATTCCAAGCTACAGCAATGGCTACGGACAAGCCCAAGGTTAGTTGTAAAACCCAAACAAATATCTGAGAATCGCTAAAGGAACCAACTTTATGTTGAGTAGCCAGTAAAGCAACAGGGAGGGAAACCACTAAGGTTACGCAAAATATCAGCAACTCATTTAACAGCATAGAAAATAGCTTTCTGCTGTCTCCGAAAGCGCCATGTCTGTAAAAATTACCGGCAAAACCGTCACCCAAAGCTATGCCGCTCAATTCCTCTAACTCCGTTTCAGGAATTAGTAATTCATCTAAGTCCGATTGTATCACTATTTCAAATCTCCTTAATTTAGCATTAATTAAAACCCTCCTATAGACCTAATTGAATCCCAGAGACTCATATAAAAATTGCTTTCTCGGCTTCGGAATAGTTGAAATACCATTCCCGGCGACCCAAAAAAAGGTCTGAGAGTCCATCCCAACTGACTCCCAACAAAGGCATAAAGTCCCAACCAGAAGCGCAAAATATTTAGCCGGATATCCTTGCCTTCAGCATCTTGTTCGGAGAGGAAGTGCATTCCTTGATAAAAAAAACTAATTCCTAAAAATCCTGTAATTGCCATAATGGCAACATTCAACAACAGGAAAAAATTGTAATTGTTACTACTCAGTAAAAAAAATAGACTTACAGGTGCAAATCCAAACATCAAGATGCTAATCATCGCCATTGCTGTCATTAACAATGCCAAATACTGTTCAAAAGTTTGTTTTGAACCAAACATGACATTGAAAAAGTAGAGTGTAGGAAAACAAATAATCAGTGTCAGCAAGTAAAGTGCTGGTAGCTTAATTGCTGACACTAGACATTGCATCCACGTACTAGATGCACCTAAAATTGCTCCATAAATGGAAAAAAATACTGTACTAGAAATCAACAGCCCGAAAATTTTAGATTTGAGCTTAACACCTTCGCGGATTTCTTCTAGAAACTGTTGCCGTTCCCGCAGCAAATACATTACTACTGAAAAATATTTCACGGGTTCTCCTTGTGACTGATGCTACTCCGAATCGGTTATAACTCAAGTTGATTTAGATGTGCAAGAGCTTGTCAGATTTATCTAGTCTCAAGGGAGAAGGGTGAAGGGAGAGCTAAAATTCTCCCCCTCTGGAAATATCTAGCGACAGGTGCGATATTTGATGTGATAAACCAAACCACGGTGAGCCAGATCGAAGGAGTCAACGGTGGCCGTACCAGCACCACTGGCAGTCATCGCAGCATTGACTCTCATGTTGATGCTGTCACCACAACGAGACCAAACATCTGCTACAGTGGCTAAGCTATCTCGAACGTTATAGTTCGTTTCCCCGTTAAAATTCCGGGAAAAAATTGGGCCTCGGCTGCCTGCAAAAAAGTATTCTGCTCTTAAGTTGGCGCTAGTTTTTGGTGCGATATAACCACGATAATCAGCATCGTAGAGAGAAATTTGGAAACCTTGAGGTACTTTGATGGGAATGCTGAGATTACAGCTTTTGCGTTTTTCTGCGGAGATATTTCCCTGGGCTACAAACTTATCAAATAGAATGGTTAGTTCTTGACCATCGGGGCTGACGCTGACACTGGCGGATCTGTCGGGACAACCACTACCACCATAGCTTGCACCTAAGATTTCCACTTTTTCCTGGGCCAAGGCGGAGCTAATGGAAGCAGACATTAATGTGGTGGCCAGTAAGAGTTTTAAAAATTTCATGGAATTTCTCCTAGATCAATTTTGATCTATTAATTAGGGTGTAAAAAACACTCCGTTTGATTGATGAATCAAAATTTAGGCAAACCCTGTCTCATGAGGAGATTACAAGTTTTTTCTTGTTAGCTCAAAAGCTTAGAACTACTATCTACTGAGCTATATGATATTACCTTGCTCAGTGGTTTTTGGATGAGTACGCTCGCTCAATAAATATTTATTCTTTGCTGATACTTTCTAAGATTCATTTCTTCTAAATAAAGTTCCGGAAGATTCCAGATAACAAGTTTGGTTTTCCTGGAAAATAAGAACCTAGAAAGCAGAGAAATTGCTGAGTGTTTAGTCTATCTTTGGGCGTAGGAAAATTTCTGACAATTTTTGAGAGGAATTAGGGCTTGATTCTACTGCGAATGGCAGATGCAGGCGATCGCCTTGGAAGCACGGAATTCTCTTGTTGTGGAGTCTGGGGTGGGCGGTAATATTTATTTTTCAATTAAAATCACAGGCGATCTCAATAAAAAATGTTGCTAAATATTAATAATCAAAAATCCTCTAGTATTAAGACCAGAGCCATTAATTGACGAGCTTGTTTTTTTTTGCTTCTGCATATTTTATGACAGGTCAAAAAATGATTATCTGCTGTATACACAAATACATTCATTTAACTATCAGTAGATTAACATAAGTCTTGGTTTGATAATATTTGAGAACCTAAATTGTCATAATCAAACATCAGCTAAAACTTATGGCACGCACAGATTGCAGGAAGTTTTAAAATTAGATTCGTAAATTGCATCCTCTAGATGTATTTACTGCATCTATCGATAAAATTATATGTATTTAATAGAAGTAATTCCTGCAATTAGTTAATAGAATAGAGGTATGCTCCTGACCGTTGACGATCGACTACTATTTTTTTGGACGAGGAAAAAATCATGGATACTACCGTAGAAAAAAAAGCCCCACCTCAGCCTGTTGAGCAAGTTAAAATTAAAACCACGAACAGTTTAGAGTTTGAGCTTTGGGCTAAAGCCGTCAAACGCCAGATGATTGCAGCACTCTCTAAAAAGAGCGAAAGCTAAGAGTTCAGGGGCTTTTGTGTGCGAGTTTTGTAAATTGAGTTAAGAAAATAGTTGTTTGTGTTGTTGTCCCAGAAGGGAAGGGGAGAGTGGAAGAGTGGGAGAGGGGGAGAATTGATACTTCTGGCTTCTGGCTTCTGCCTTCTACCTTCTACCTTCTGTCTGCTATTTTTCATTAGCTTAAGAACCCTTCTCAACTGCTGCAAGCAAGCGTAGATTTCCGTCTTGAAGCTGCACAGCTTTCACTGTTCCCAAAGCGACTCTTTGTAGACCGTTATTCATCGCCACCTCAATTTTAATTTTCGGGTCGGCGAGTAAGCCAAGCCTGCCCCATAACCACTTGACTTGAGTAGCAGGAAAAGATTTGAGTTCCATATCTAAAAAGGGCGAACTAACCCAGCGGTTTCCGTCGTAGAAACTGGCGACCTGCACCTGATACCAAACTTGTTTTTCTGTCAATTTTAACTGATTTTTAGGTTCTGGTTCCATCCATTCATTGGGATTAATAGTGCTAAGTAAAGTAGCCGAACCCATAATTTGGCTTTTGTGCTGTTCTAAACTTTCAGCTAGGGAAACTGATTCGTCAAGTTTATTGACTAAATTCCGAATACGGTTCCTAGTTTCGCTGTCGGTATCTGATTGTTGATCGAGCCAATTCATCGCCTCGCGAGTTCCATCTTGAGCGGCGATGATGAGTGCGCCCCAAGCTTTGACATCCCCATCACTAGAATTCACTCTCAAAGCTGCGTCTACGCGATTCAAGAGTTTGCCATTGTCATTTTTGAGGGTTTTGGCAATTTCGTGACTGTTGCTAGGATCGGCTTCAAATACCTGCAAAGCCTCTCTCCAGCGACCGTCTATCAACTCTGCGAGAACTTGTTGACCGGGACTGGCCCAAGAGGCGATCGCCTGAGCCTTAGTAATTTTAGCATGAAATTCGATAGTATCTAGCTGAGCTTGGGCCAGAGTCGGCCAATTAGCACCGGCTTTTCCCTTAGCAATACGCATCACATTTAAAGCTGGAGACCACAGACCACTTTTGGCAAGTCGCAAACCATTTTTGTAGGTTTCGTCATTTAAAGCAAATTCTTCCAAAGAAATCGGGTTTAACTGAACAGGATTCGGGACAAATTTGCGCGGGCCAATTTGATAAAGAGTAAATTGGGGTTCCAAACCAACTGTTTGATCGATCGCCAATTGTGGAGACGAACCCTTAACAATTTGTTGCCAATTGGGCGGTTGTCCGGCGGCACTCACCCATTCCAAGAGCGAGATTAAATGATTTTGGCTGGGGTTGTAGCGAACCACCTGTCCGTAGGGAAGTTTTTTATCGCCCCGTACTAATTGACCGCTGACATTAAACCAAATTCCCGAAGTCGGTGCTTTGCCATTAAATCGGCGCAGTTCGGTTAAAGGTAGAGACTGATTCGAGCCAAGATTATCTGACTTGGAGTCAGCTAAAGAAGCGAGTACAAAAGATTCTGCTGGACCTTCTACATTCACGGAACTGGTTAGTTGAAAATACTCGACTTTATCTGAATCTCGATCGGGAAGTTGCACGCGCTTGTATACGCGAAGTTCGACAATTTGACGACAAGGATTTTTGCAGGATGTTGTGGCGTTAACAGTCCTTTCCACCATCACAGGTAAGAGTAAATCAGAAATCGAAGAATCAGTGGAGTTATTGATAGGAAGTGGCAGAGGTTCTCCGGTGACAAATCCCAATTTACGGATGCTAGCTTGAATTTGATCGAGAGTTTGAATAGAATCTCTGGTGGCGAGGGGAAGCCGAGACCATTCCGGCACAAATTTAGCGATCAACTTGTTACCGTTGGGATCGACAATCAGTTGATAACTCAGCCATGCGCCGCCGCCCATCAAAGCAGCGAAGCCACACAACACGCTGAGGGCTGTGAAATTAGCGATCAGTCTTTTCCAGGGATATCTGGCGACGGATGTTGGGGTAGGAGTTTTTGATTTGGGGGTTTTAGATGGAGATTCTGGAGAATTTTGGGTGCGTCGGGCTTGGCGGCGGCGTCTGGTGGGGGGAACTTTGGCATTTTCTGGGGGTTTGGCTCGATTTTTGGAGGGGTTAATTTTGTGTTCCATCGTGAAATTTTAGGATTTAGATTTTAGAATTTATGTTTAAAATTGCCATAGACATGGCCCATAATTATTGTGGAACAGGTCTTACAGTCTTTTAAGAACAGGCTTTTGGCGAGATGTCTAATAGTCGATCGTATTGCCGACCTATGGTATCCCAGGTGTATTGGGTTTCGATGTGCGATCGGGCATTTTGAGACAATTCGTGTCTTAGGTGTGGATTTTCAAACAAAGTGCTAATCGCTTCAACATACTCCTGAACTTCATTAGCGCGCAAGGCCAAGATCGGTTGTGACTCACCGCCGATGGCTAAACCTTCCAAACCTCGATCGCTTGCAACAATGGGTGTTCCAGCAGCCATCGCCTCCAAAGTTTTATTTTTTATCCCCAAACCAATTCGCATCGGGACTACACAAACAGTAGCCTGATGCAAATATTCTGCCACCTTTTGGACTCTGCCTAGAACTTGAATTCCTGGTAGTTTCCCCAAAGCCAAGACGGAGGGTACTGGGGAAGTTCCGACTAAGGTGAGGGTAGTATCGGGATAGCGTTGCTGTAGGATTGGTAAGATCTCCAAGCTCAAAAATCTGGCTGCGTCTATGTTGGGCAAATTGTTCATCGCCCCTGCAAAGATTAAGGTGTGTCCTCCCGGATCGATCGCCCGATGGGGAAATTCGACTAAATCAACTCCGTTGGGAATTACCTCAATGGTTGGCATTGAGAAATAGTCTATTCTTTTTTCCATGTTTCTAGGCGACAACAATTGGAGAAGTAGTTGCTTGTCTGTGGATGTGGTCGCCACAATGCGAGAGAATTTGGCACAGTAGCGTTTTTCATAGCGGGCTAGGAGGGGTAAATTGAGTCGATCGCGCAGGGGGTTTTCTGATGTGCCTGTTTCTAAAATTTGCTTACAAGTTCCCCAAACTGAACTGTGAATATTTACGACTGTCAGGAGTTTTTGTCGCCACTGTGGACGGACGTAAATCTCGTTAACGCTGTGTTCGCAAGTAATAGCATCGCACTTCCCTGCTGTGACTAACTCATCTACCCAATTCTGCATTGCTGGCGAGTAGCTTGAGAGTACATTGGGAGGTATCCCGGATTGCAAAAATCCAGCAAATCTGCCTAGTTTTCCGACGATTGCATAGAATCCCCCCTCAGTCCCCCCCCAACTTCGGGGGGGTAGTCTTAGCCCCCCCTTGGTAAGGGGGGGTTGGGGGGGTATTTGGGAGTTGGGAAAAACGGCTAATTCTGCAACTTGCTGGCGCAATTCGTGAATTTGTGCATCGGTGACATCGGGCGATCGCAGTGTTCCGAGAATTACATGATGCCGCCGACTCAAATATTTTAATAAATGAAATGTCCTTACCTGAGTTCCTCCGCGGCTTGGGGGATAGGGAAAAGTGGAGGAAAGCATTAAAATCTGCATGGGATGTTCTACAAACAGGACTTAGGCAAAAATCCGTTTTCTGAGCCTAACTATGTCATTTTAGGTGGATGACGATGGCTAGGAACCTTGTATTTAGGTTGATAGTGCATCCACTACTCATAAATAAAGTTACCGCCAAGCGATAAGATTGATTAATAAAACCTGTTTAACAATTTTCGCACCTATGGACGAATTATCTGTTAAGGCGCTGCTGGAAGACTTGAAAAACTCCGACGAAAGGGTACGCGATCGCGCGACTACAGAACTCTGGCGCTGTTGGTTTCACCAGAAGGGAGAGTACGGGATGCAAATTCTCAGGCGATCGCAAGTTTCCCTGGATGCGGGTGATGTTCGCCACGCTTTAGATTTGTTAACCAAACTGATTTCTCAAGAACCTGATTTTGCGGAAGCTTGGAATCGGCGCGCCGTACTTCACTATACCCAAGGAAATTATAAAAAGTCGCTCCAGGACTGCTCCATGGTCCTCAAACTCAACCCAATTCATTTTGGAGCTTTGCACGGGCGGGGTTTGTGCTACGCTGCTTTGGGAGAATACATAAATGCAATTCAAGCTTTTCGTCGCGCTTTAGAAATTCAACCTTTTGCGTTGGTCAATCAAAAGTTAATTTTGGAATGTACGGCTCGTTTGAGTTAAAATACCTTAACCTAAAATGTGATAGCAACCTTCTCGGCGGTTAGGATATTCTGAATCAATGAAACTATGACAGTGGCTGCGTTTTCCTTCTTCCTTCTTCCTTCTTCCTTCTTCCTTCTTCCTTCTGCTATATAAGTTTGTGCCCAAAATTAGCGTTTGTATTCCTACTTACAATCGAGTGCATTTGCTGGCTGGTGCGATCGCCAGCGTGCTAGCTCAAACTTATACAGATTTTGAATTAATTGTCTGCGATGACGGTTCTACTGACAGCACAGCGCTGTTAATGTCGGAATTTGTAGATGAAGGGATTAGCTACATTCGTCACCCGCATCATATCGGTAAAAGCAATAATATGCGATCGGGCTTTGCGGCGCATCGGGGTGAATATTTTATTAAATTTGACGATGACGATCGCCTGAGTCCACAATTTTTGGAACGGACATCTGCTATTTTAGATAAAGACCCCAGCATTGATTTTGTGAGTACGGATCACTGGGTGATTGACATTAATAATCACATTGATGAAATCCAGACTAAACTGAATTCGCAAAGATGGGGCCGCAGTTCGTTGTTGGCGGGAATTATTGAAGATTTGTTGACCACGGTTTTTGTGAAACAAAGTTTGCAAATAGGGGCAACTTTATTTCGCCGGACTGCGTTGGAAGAGGTAGGGTTTCTGCGGCCAAATTGGCAAAATTGTGAAGATAACGATTTGTTTGTCAGACTTGCTATCGCTGGAAAAAGATGCTATTATTTGCCGGAACTTTTGATGGAATATCGATTCCATGCCGCACAGCAAGGGAGCGATCGGGCTATTCCCTATTTGACTGATAAATTGCGCTATTTGACTGGTTATGAGTTTGATGCGGAAAAGTTGGAATCTGTCAGGCTCAGAAGGATTGCAGAAACTCAATTAGCGCTGGGTTTGCGGCTGATTGAGGTGGGTGAAACTCAGAAAGGGCGGGGGATGGTGCGGGCCGGAAAGTCGGTTTCAGCGGCGAAAATGTGGGCTGGTTTGGGGCTGTCGCTGTTGCCTATGAAGTTGCGGGGAAGGGCTTTTGAGATTGTGCGAAATTTGGTGAATAGTGCTGAATTCTGAATTTTAATATTAAGTTCGGTTCAATTGAGATATTACACCATTCTCATGAACAGGCAAGATGCCTGTTCCACAAGCTCTCATAACTCTGAAGTTTACTTAATGAAAACATTCGGTGTCTAATTATGTTATGATGTTGATAGACTAAAGCTAAGGTCTGTAGTTTGAATAGGATAAATCGCCATGCAGATACCAGAAAATCCCAGCAATGATGACATCAGAGAATCATTGATTCAGCTCAGGGCAGGATTAATTGAACTAGGTCAGAAAGTCGATCGCCTGGAATACAAGTTTGACGCATATCAGAAAGGGACTGATGGTATGGTGAGGATGGCTACGACTATTATTATTGCTACTGCTTCCGTCGTTGTTTTGTCTAGCCTTAGTCCCGCAGTAACAGCCATAGTGACAGCATTGTCAGCAGGAAACGGATAGTAATAATTAGGCATCAAATCCCTTGCATTATGTTGAGATTACACAGAGGCGATCGCCAGCTATTTCACAATACCCCTGACTCTAATTGGTCTAAATATATAAATTCAGGAGCTTTAACTCCCGCTTCCTCTCTAATTTTTACCAGTTTAGGCGACTCAAAAAATGCCCTAGCATCTGCGATTGATGTCCAGGCGGAGAAATGAACAATTTTGTTGGGTTCATTTTCATATTTCAAGACTTGATACGATCGCTCTCCAGCTTCTTTTCGGATAATTGCAGCACGATCGAATACCTCTTTCCAGGCTTCATAATTTTCTACTTCGTGAATAATTAATACATACTGCATAGCAATCACATCCCGATCGACTAGCTAGACTTTACCACGATGGGGACTACTTAAGCACTTAAAGAAGTCGGGAATCTAATACCGCGTTTTACGTTTAAAGTAGTAAACAGTGCTTTATCTAAATTTCCCCTAATATCGTGTCTATAGTTGCTGAAATTCCGACTGTGTGGTTGCAAATTTCCCTCGTAGGGATTTGGTTGGGCTTGATTTTACTGGTGGCTGAAGGGTTAAATCGCTTTACTTCCGTCGATCCAGAAGTTTCCCGGAAGGTGGTGCACATCGGTACGGGGAATGTGATTTTGTTGGCTTGGTGGCTGGAAATACCTGGTTGGGTGGGAATAACGGCGGGAATTTTAGCCGCTGCGATCGCCCTAATTTCCTACCAAGTGCCGATTTTACCTAGTCTCAACAGTATAAATCGGCAAAGTTGGGGTACTTTTTTTTATGCTGTTACTATCAGCATTCTGGTGGCTTGGTTTTGGCCACTGCAACATCAGGAATATGCTGCTTTGGGCATTTTGGTGATGACTTGGGGGGACGGATTGGCGGCTGTCATCGGGCAGAAATACGGCCAGCATATTTATCGAGTTTGGGGAATTAAGAAAAGTTGGGAAGGTTCTGCAACTATGTATGTGGTGAGTTTTGTTGTCAGTAGTTTAATTTTGCTGGCGGTGCAAGGAAATGTTTGGCAAACTTGGGCGGTATCTGCGGTTGTGGCTGTAGTTGCTGCTAGTTTGGAGTCGGTTTCTAAGTGGGGAGTGGACAATTTGACAGTGCCGCTAGGGAGTGCGGCGATCGCCTTTTTCTTAAATCAGTTTTGGGTAATTGGTAATTTGTAATTAATCATTAGTTACAACCCCGAATTATTTAAAAATTCGGGGTTCTGGATGTAGTGATTAAAAATTACCGTTGTTGTTCGAGTTGTGTGAGGCGATCGCCTATCTGCCGTTACACAGAGGGTTTTTGCCGATCGCGAGGGAAACTCCCTAAATGATCGTTGATTATTCCCGTTTAGAGCTTTTGGAAGACTTACCCTCAAAAGGTTGAACTCCACTATTGGGATAGTTGTCATCGCTGGGGCTAAAAAGTCGCAAAGCTGCTTCTGAAACGTAACGCATTGCGTTTGTCAAAGACTTAGAAAGATTCATAAAATTCGCCTCTCTCGTCTGGGTTCTGATACTTTATACATTACTCTGATTTTTTGCCTGGGGATTGCTTTAGCAATATTTATTTGAATTACTTATTAGTCCGCAACTATCGCAGCAAGCTGAAGGAAGAAGAACCCCCCCCAGCCCCCCCCAAGGGGGGAAGGAAGAAGTCGCCTCCTTGGGCGGAAGGAAGAAGTCGCCATCCCAGTTTTTTGGTCAAAAACCCGGTTGCGGGGCTCTCATTGACAAACTGCTGGATAATTTTTATTAATCTTACCATAACACTCATCGGTCAATCCACAGGCAATTAGGCATCACAGAGTTATAAAAAGGAAATTTTCAGACATAAATTTAAAATCTTAATCAAAAATTTATATAAAATATGGTGTGAGTCACTATAATTAACCAAAGGAGTTTGCCGGGGTTCTACCATGAAAACTGCCACAGAAAGCTTGCAGCATCAAAGTTTTGACCAAATCCAAGAAGACCAAGAACTGTGTCTTTCCTCTGAAGATTACAGCTTATTGACCGACCTCTACCAGCTAACGATGACGGCTTGTTACGTCGGGGAAGGGATCGACGGGCGAGTCGCGAGTTTTGAATTATTCGCGCGGCGCTTACCAGAAGGTTTTGGCTATGCGATCGCCATGGGCTTGGCTCAAGTTCTCGATTATCTAGAGAAATTTCAGTTTTCAGCCTCGCAAATAGCGGCTTTGCAGTCCACTGGGATTTTTGCTGATGCCCCCGATCGATTCTGGACTCTACTCGCCACAGCCCGCTTTACTGGCGATGTCTGGGCGGTGCCGGAGGGGACGGCGGTATTTGCCAATGAGCCACTGCTACGAATCGAGGCTCCTCTGTGGCAGGCTCAGTTGGTGGAAACTTATTTGCTCAATGTCATAAATTATCAAACTTTGATTGCGACGCGATCGGCCAGATTGCGCGATGTGGCTGGCCCTGATGCTAAGTTGCTGGAATTTGGGACACGCAGGGCTTTTGGCCCTCAAGCTGCTGTGTGGGCGGCTAGGGCGGCCCTGGCTGCGGGGATTGATGGGACTTCTAATGTTTTGGCTGCTTTGAGGTTGGGGCGCAAACCAGTCGGTACAATGGCTCATGCTTTGGTGATGGCTGTCAGTGCTCTCGAAGGTAGTGAAGAGCAGGCGTTTACGGCGTTTCACCGCTATTTTCCCGGTGCGCCGTTGTTAATCGATACCTATGATACTGTGGCGGCGGCGCGCTTGTTGGCCGATCGCGTCAACAGCGGTGAAATAGTGTTGGAAGGTGTGCGGCTGGATTCTGGGGATTTGGTGAAATTGTCGCGGGAAGTGCGATCGATCCTGCCGGGAGTTCCAATTATTGCCAGCGGCGATCTGGACGAGGCGGAAATTGCTAAATTAAAAAATGCCGGCGCTTGCATTGACGGGTACGGTTTGGGAACGAAGTTGGTGAGCGGTTCCCCTGTCAATGGTGTTTATAAATTGGTGGAAATTGACGGAATTCCAGTGATGAAGGAGGCAAGTGGCAAAGTGACATATCCGGGACGGAAGCAAATTTTTAGACAGATTAAAGATGGGCAAATTCTCGGAGATTGTTTGGGATTGTCTGAGGAAAAACCTCAGAATTATGATGCTTCCATAACATTAATGAAGTTGGTTGTCAAGGAAGGAAAACGATTGTATGGTCAAGAAAGTTTAGAGGCGATCGCGAAACGCACTGCGGCTTCTGTCGCCAGTCTGCCCCCTGCAACTCGCCAACTAAATAACCCGATTTCGCCACCTGTAGAAATTTCTACCGATTTGCAAAATCTCACCAATAAAACACGACAAATAACAAATAACAAATAACCAATTCCCCATTCCCCATTCCCAATCCCCAATTCCCAATTCCCAATTCCCAATTCCCCATTCCCCAATCCCCAATTCCCCAATGAAAAGAATTGCCTTGTTTGGAACCAGCGCCGATCCGCCTACTGCCGGACACAAAACTATCCTTAATTGGCTGGCTCAGCATTTTGACTGGGTAGCAGTTTGGGCATCGGACAATCCTTTTAAATCTCACCAAACTTCTCTGGAACATCGATCGGCAATGCTGCTGTTAATGATTCAAGAAATTAATTCGCCCCAGCAAAATCTTTGTTTATATCCAGAACTCAGCAGTCCAAGGACGCTAGAAACTGTAGCACGGGCAAAATCAATGTGGGGAAGTGCCGAGTTTACCCTAGTAATAGGTTCAGATTTAGTGGAACAATTGCCTCGCTGGTATCAAGTTGAAGATTTGTTAAAACAAGTGCAATTGCTAGTAGTACCACGACCTAATTATCCACCACAAGAGTTAGATTTGTGGCAGTTGAGACGAAGGGGTGCGGATGTGGCGATCGCCTGTTTGAATGCTCCCGATGTTTCTTCAACATCCTATCGGGAAACAGGAGACACAGAAGCCCTAACTCCTACCATCGAAGATTATATTAATAGGGAGCATTTATACGCATGGCACGAGGCACAAAGAAGAGCGAAGGTTGCTCATTAGCTGACTTTAAAGTCGGAGTAGATAATGTTATTTTCTCCGTTGATACCGTACAAAATCGCTTGTTGGTGCTGTTAGTAATGCGCCATGACGAACCTTTTATCGATTTTTGGAGTCTTCCAGGTACTCTGGTGCGCCATGGGGAATCTCTGGAGAATGCAGCTTATCGGATTTTGTCGGAAAAAATTCGGGTGAAAAACTTGTATTTGGAGCAATTGTATACTTTTGGACAACCGGGGCGCGACCCCAGGGAATTCACCAGAGGCGATCGTTATCTTTCTGTCAGTTACTTTGCTTTAGTTCGCTTGGAAGAAGCTGAATTAATTGCTGGGAGTGTGGTTGCTGGTGCCGGCAACCGTGTCAGTGGCATTGCTTGGTATCCTGTGGAACAAGTTCCTAAGTTGGCCTTCGATCACAATCAAATTCTCGAATACGGATACCGGCGCTTGCGGAATAAACTGGAATATAGTCCCGTGGCTTTTGAAGTCTTGCCCGAACTTTTCACTTTAAGCGATTTGTATCAACTTTATACTACTATTTTGGGGGACAATTTTTCAGATTATTCTAATTTTCGCGCCCGATTATTGAAACTAGGTTTTTTGTGCGATACCGGTGTAAAAGTTTCGCGGGGGGCCGGTCGTCCTGCGAGTTTGTATCGCTTCGATCCGGCAGCTTTTGCCCCTTTAAAGGATAAACCTCTGGTATTTATTTAATTGTTTACAGGATGACATTAGATGATAAATTTAGTAAGATGACAGTATAAAAAATTCAGGAGTACAGGCGATGAAAGCCCCAGATGAGTGCGCGAATATTCTGGAAGTTCGCGAAGAAATCGATCGAATCGATCGGAAAGTCATCGATGCTTTGAGCAAGAGATTTGAATACGTCATTGCGGCGGCTAGGTTCAAAACCAGTGAAGCCAGTGTTAAAGCGCCCGATCGCTTTTATGCTATGTTACAACAGCGGCGTGAATGGGCCCAGGAAGCGGGTTTGAATGCTGATGTGGTGGAAAAGCTCTATCGGGATTTGGTCAATCATTTCATTGAAGAAGAGATGAAGCATTACAAGTCTGATTCGTGAGTAATCCTTCTTCCTTCTTGCTTCTTCCTTCTAGATTAGGTAATTTGGTAATATGAAAATTGCGATCGCACAACTAAATCCTACTATTGGTGATATTTTTGGCAATGCCAACTTGATTCTGGAATCTGCAAAAAAGGCTGCGGGTGAAGGAGCAAATCTATTGCTAACACCGGAACTTTCTCTGATAGGTTATCCACCACGAGATTTGTTGATGAACCCTAGTTTTATTGCCGCGGCTGGGGATAAGTTGCAGCAATTAGCCCAGGAGTTACCAGGGGAGTTGGCAGTGATAGTCGGCACTGCTATCCCGAATCCTAACGCTGTGAAAGCAGGCGGAAAATCCTTGTTTAATTGTGCTGTTTTGTTGGCAAATGGTAGCATCCAAAAAGTTTTTAATAAACGTTTGTTGCCTACCTATGATGTATTTGATGAAGATCGGTATTTTGAACCGGGAACCCAAAGCGATTTTTTTAAGTTAGGTAACATTAAAATTGGGATTACCGTCTGCGAGGATGTGTGGAACAATGAGGAGTTTTGGGGGAAACGCAGTTACGCGGGTGAACCTTTTTTGGATTTGGTCAAAGCTGGTGTGGATTTAGTGTTGAATTTGTCGGCATCGCCTTATGCTGCGGGAAAGCGGGGAGTGCGATCGTCTATGTTGCAACATAGCGTAATTCGCTCAGGTATACCCATTGTTTATGCTAATCAGGTGGGGGGAAATGATGATATTATTTTTGATGGTAGCAGTTTTTGTATCAACAGAAACGGTGAATTAATTCAGGTACTAGCTTCTTTTAAAACTGATTTTGGGGTGATTGAATATGACGAAGCTAAACGGGATTTAGTGGACATTACCTCGCAAAATCCTACAGAAGTTAAGCGTGCCACTTTAAATTTTTCTCCGCAGGTTGGGGATGCAGAAATTTGGGCTGCTTTGGTTTTAGGGGTACGAGATTATGTTCGTAAGTGTGGTTTTTCTAAGGTTGTATTGGGCTTGAGTGGCGGGATTGATTCGGCTTTGGTGGCTGCGATTGCTAGTTATGCGATCGGACCCCAAAATGTGTTGGCCGTTCTCATGCCTTCTCCCTATAGTTCCGATCATTCTGTGAATGATGCTTTGGAATTAGCTAAAAATTTGGGCATTGGGATGGAAATGTTGCCCATCGCTGATTTGATGAAAGCTTACGATCGCACTTTAGCTAATTTGTTTGCCGATACCCCTTTTGGCATTGCTGAGGAAAATATTCAATCCCGAATTCGCGGCAATCTGTTGATGGCAATTTCTAATAAGTTTGGCCATTTGCTGCTTTCTACTGGTAATAAATCGGAAATGGCGGTGGGTTACTGTACTCTCTATGGCGATATGAATGGCGGATTGGCCGTGATTTCTGATGTGCCCAAAACTCGCGTTTATTCCCTTTGTCACTGGCTGAATGCTGGGGGAATTGGGAAGGGGAAAGATGAGGCGGAGCCTCTAGATCTGCGTTACCAGGCTGAGCCTGGGAACGAGTCTGTAGGGGCGGTGCCCCCGTGCCCGCCCTCTCCGTCCCCGTCCCCGCCCCTTGGCCGGGAGATAATTCCTGGTAATATTATTAGTAAACCGCCTAGTGCTGAACTGAAACCGGGACAAATTGACCAAGATTCTTTGCCTGCTTATGATATTTTGGATGACATCTTGGAGCGATGGATCGAAAATCATGAATCTGTGAAACAAATTGTGGCGGCGGGACACGATGAAGCGGTGGTTGCGCGTATACTAAAATTAGTGCGACAGGCGGAATTTAAACGGCGACAAGCGCCTCCGGGTTTGAAAATTAGCGATCGCGCTTTTGGTACTGGTTGGCGAATGCCCATCGCCAAAGCTTCCTTTTATTAAATAGAAAATGGCTAATATCGAAGGTACTTTCGGCTTTGATTTTCTTCTGGGAAGTCCCAACAGCGATCTGATTAGAGGATTGGCGGGTAATGACACAATTCAAGGTTTAGGGGGAAATGACCTGCTTTTTGGCGATCGGGAAAATGATTGGCTCGCCGGAAATGAAGGCGCTGATACCATCGCGGGAGGGCAGGGAACCGATACCATCTATGGAGGACAAGGAGATGATGTCATTAATGGCGATCGGGGCCAAGATTTGCTAATCGGTGGTGAAGGCAAAGATATCTTGACAGGTGGTGCGGGGGATGATTTATTTGTGATGGAAATAACCGCTGCTCCATCGAGTCTAGATAGAGCCGATTTAATTACCGATTTTGGCAACGGAAATGATAAAATTGTCTTGACAGATGGCATGAAGTTTAGCGACTTAGATATCTCTGTTTCCGATAACCAAACTGTGATGAAAGATCAAAAGACTGGCAAATATTTAGGAGCTTTTGCGGAAATAGTTAATTTATCACAATCCAACTTTATATCGCTGTTTGGGGGGATTGATGTGGGTCAGATTTTGCCAATTTCTGTTAATACTAACATCGGCGATCGCGCGATCGGATTGGAAGTGGCCCAAACTCCCCAAGAACAACAAATTGGTCTGATGTTTCGCACAGAATTGCCGGAAGACAGGGGAATGTTGTTCCCCATTGAACCGGCGCGAAATGTACGTTTTTGGATGAAAAATGTATTTATTGAACTGGATATGATTTTTTTGCGGGGAGGGGTAGTGCAGGCGATAATTCCGAATGTGCCTCCCTGTTTAACTGAAAACTGCCCCAACTACGGCCCGGATGTTCCTGTTGATGCAGTGATGGAACTCCGAGGAGGAAGGGCAGCCCAATTAGGGTTGAAAGTGGGCGATCGTCTTCCCAATCTACCCTAAATAAACATCGACAATCACCTGATGGTGCAATCAGAATTGATATGATTAGTCGATCGCATCAACCGCTCTTTCAGCAGCTCGCTGAGTTCTATCAATATCTCGGTTCACTTTAGAGCTAACCTTGTCCGAGACATCATCAGCGTTAGACTTTACAGTCTCCACAGCATCTTTGACATTTTCCTTGCCTTGTTTGAGGTTGTATTGAAGGGCATCCTTACCCTCTGCTACTCTGTCTTTTGCCCCTTCAGTGGCCTCTTTAACCACTTCTTTTGCTCCCTTCACACCATCGCGAGTATTTTCTTTAAGGTTAGCCATGTTTTTTTTGGTGTTTTTCCCAAACTCATCTAAATTCTCCTGAGCACTGCGAACATCGTCATTCAATTTGTTGCCAATGTCCTTGAGTTTATCAGGGCCTTCATCTGCCACCCGTCGGACATTTTCACCCACATTGCTGCTAGCTTTAGTATCGATGCGGCGCTGTGCTTCATCCTTCAGCATCTTGGCTTGTGCTTCTACTTTTGTCATGTTGGCATTTCTGGGATCGACATCGCTATATTGGTTCTGCCCACCTTTATATTCAGAAGTTACAGCCTCGGAAGGAACTTCTTCTCTAAGTTTGTCGGCAGTCTTTCCTGCAATCACATCCGTGCCACTACAAGCAGTGCTAACGAACACTAAAAGGCCCGCCATAAACACTGTTAACAACTGTCCCAATCGAATTTTTTTGATAAACGCAGTTAGTCTGTTCATAAAAAATGCTCCTTGCATACTATGGTTGATGTATTGAAATGTCTGTGGTTTGGTAAATGGCTAGCATTACAAAATCAGGAATTTCAATACTCTTTCAGCATACGAATAAAAATAGGACTTGTTTATCTATCTCAAGTTACATTTCTCAAGTGTTTAGTGGGCGAAGGAAGAAGGAAGAAGGAAGAAGAACCCCCCCCTGCCCCCCCCAAGGGGGGAAGGAATAAGGAAGCAGAAGCCCCCCAAGGGGGGAAGGAATAAGGAAGAAGGAAGAAGAACCCCCCTGCCCCTGCCTCCCCCAAGGGGGGAAGGAAGAAGGAAGAAGGAAGAATATTTATAACCAATAACCAATAACCAATAACATTTACCAAGGACTACCAATCATTGTGAAAGCCGCCCAATAATAGGGATGAGCCAGATTGCGATCGCCCATATTTGCCAATTCCGCAGGCAGCGACGTACCAGCCCTCGTTCCCTGAGCCAACGACACAGCAGACAATCCCCGCAATACCCCCTGCTCAATACGGACATCACCCCTCAGCATCGCAATCTGTGCTTGTCTGAGGGCTTCTGCTTTAATTGGAGCTGTTTTCAATTGCTGATAAAACTCACTCATCAAAGCCAAAGTACCTTCATCTGAAACATACCACAAACTTGCCAAAGCTGACTTAACTCCCGCTTGAAATGCCAAACCCGCAAAACCCAATTCCGTTTGTTCATCTCCCAAGGCGGTGCGACAAGCAGAAAGCACCAATAACTCGACTGGCGGATTATTCCATCCTAACTGCCGCAGTTGATTTAATTGCAACTTCGAGTCCCAAAGTTGAATAAAAGAATCGCTGGCTGCACCTGGTTGAAATTCGCCGTGAGTCGCTAAATGAATAATTTGATAAGGCTTTTGATTGCGTTGGGATTGCAAATTTTTTAGGGTAAATTGCTCGTTTAAAAAAGATTTGCCAGGCCACAAATCTGCAATATTCGCTAATTCCACAGGGACTGCTGGCAGGGGAGATAGCTTAGTAAATTGAGCGGCTCCCATAGCCAAAACCGAGGCATTTTTCAGCGATTGATAGCGAGTATCCGTGAGGGAAAGTGTGGGAATCTGACTGAGGGAATATTTTTCGACTAAGAACTGTTTTCCGTCGTAAAGAGCAGCCAAAGGAAGACTTCGCAAACCTGTATCCAGCGAAAACAGCAGCGTATTGATGCCTTGAGTTTGCAAATCAGTTTCTAAAGGTGCAATTAGCCAATCGTAAATTTTCCGAGCCGACTTTTTGTAGCTGGTGGTGTTTCGCTTCTGAGGATTGGATATTTCTTGTCTGAATTCTTTGGCTAATGTTAGCATGGTTTGGCGATCGGCTTCAGGGACAGTTTTTCGCAGTGCCGAACCATCGGGCATGAATAGGAGCAATTCTAAGCGATCGGCAAATAAGTTAACATAAATAATTGCCGATTGCTTTCCGGTTTGAGAGGCAATTTTCCCCAAGCTTTCCCGCAGATTTTCGGCCCCCATTGATTGATTATTCAGACTATCGCCAAAATAAGCGACATATCGATCGGCACGATTTTGCTCGATAGACAATAAGTAATTGATGTTAGAAATAGCAGCAAGATTCCCCGGAGGATTTGCCCCTCTGATGGGAATTTCCATTTTGCCACCCGGAATATTACCCTTCACTCCGGGAGGTGGCATAGTGTTATTTCCTGGTTTTGGTAGCGGCGGACTACCCCCAATTCCGGGACTAGCAAATAACTGTATATTATTAGGTGGTGGCGGTGGTGGACTGTTAAGATTAATCGGTCTATTAATATTAGAATTACGACTAATATCATTAAACAAAGCAACTTGGGGAGGTGCTCCCTGTGGCGGCAAGTTGTCCACTTTCAGGATGGTACTAGCACCACCCAAACTTGGAGGTAGGGAATTTCCAGAAACATTAATATTGGGATTGACCAAAATGCGATCGCCCCCCACAGGCATTATACTCACCTTAGTATCATTGGGCAACCCATTTAAATTCCCAATATTCGGCAATATTATAGGTATTTTAAGTGCCTCTAGGTTATTTTGTGGCAAACCCATTGCCGGAATATTTCTGATATTAGCATCCGTCAACTCTACAGTGCCGTCGCTATTGACATTAACCCCTGTAGCATGAGTTTTTTCACTTCTACCTGTCAGCAATTCAGGCAGACTTGCCACCGACTTTACGTTGTTATCATCTTTTGCCCGATTAGTATCGGGATTCAACCCATCTATACTTACTTCTAAACTCAGTAAATGTCCCGTTTGAGCGATCCGAACCACACTCTCATTCGGTACTGAAACAATGTTAATTTTACCTCCTGATGCCGACAATTCACCTGTATTAATGACATTGCCACCCAGCAAAGTTAAACTTTCCCCCGGATTCACCGTCAAATTTCCACGATTAACAATATTTGCAGGTTCGATTGCTGAAAAAATAAAATTGCTGGGAGTTCCTACCAAATTAGCATAATTATTAGAGCCGATCGCCCTAAACGCATTTTCCCCAAAACCAATGCTATTAGCTGTAGTAGCAGTAAAGGATGCAGGCACGTTGAGCTGAGCATTAGCACCAAAAACAATCCCCGCAGGATTCATCAAAAATAAATTGGAATTCCCCCCCGTTACTTGAATCAAACCATTAATGACTGAAGCATCTCCCCCGACTATTCGCGCTAAAATATTTTGAATAGCTGGATTAGATAAAAAATTAGCAGTTTGAGTTTCCGTCAATCCAAATTGCTGAAAACTGTGGAAAAGATTAGCCCCATCTCCAGACAATTTACCACCGCCGATATCGATGCGATTTCCTTTGGTGTTGACGGTAGTACCCGTGCCGTCATTGGCGGGAGTAATAGATTGTCCAAAAGCGCTATTTTTCCCGAATAAAAAACAAATTGATAAAATTAAAAACAGCTTTTTTACTTGAGATTTTGCGGTTTGGTGCAGTAAATTCATTATCCAGAACCTTCTACGACTAAACAAACATTTCCCGGCATCCACTCCCTGACTAATTTAGAGATAGTCTCAGCAAGCTCGAAGTCTTGTCGTGTCAACCCTCCTGCATCGTGAGTTGTAAGACTAATTGTAACGCGGTTATAGCTAATTAAAATATCTGGATGGTGGGCGGCTTTTTCTGCGGGTGAAATCAGGCAATTGACAAAACTAACAGCCTGGACAAAATTTTTAAATTCGTGAGTATATTTAATAGTTTGACCCTCTCTCTTCCAGTTGGGCAAAGCTTGCAAGCGCTGAGAAATTTCTGATTCAGTCAAGGGTTTTACCTTGCTATTTTCTGCGGTTTGTGCTAAGTATTGACCAATCCTAGACTCGCCCACAACTGTGGCCATTGTTGGTGATATTCCGATTGTTGCCAGGGCGAAACTAATGCAGAAGACAGAAGTCCTCACTACAAACCTATTCATATTTTTATTGCCTAACTTCTTCAAAAAACCAGCTACCTACCTCTGTATGATCTGTCTGGCGGCTGCGTCGCAAGCCTTCTTCCATTAAAGCAAATTTTAGCCCCGGTAAAACTTCTGATTCTGTTAGGCGCGCGCTTCCCCGGTTAGCAATTATTTTAAAAGCAATAATTTGGGCTTTTTGTACGTCTACAACCCAATATTCAGAAACTCCTAATTCTTCATAAAGCATTCTTTTGGTTCCCAAGTCGTCCAGCAGAGAGCTATCCGCAATTTCGATCGCCAAATCTGGTGCAACTGCGCTATCCAAATTCACGACTGAACTCCCGCGAGGTGTAGATTGTACCCGTTCTCCGATGTAGTAAGAAGCGTCTGGTTGAGCTTCTCTGACATCGGTTTTGCGGTAGCTACAGTTAACCAGTAGTCTCATTTTTATACCTTTAGCCATCCCAAATAGATTGATTAAGATGACGATGATTCCATTGTCATCAGCATGATCCGGCCCTACTGCTGCCATTTCAATTTTCAACTGTCCATTGTAGTAATAACATTTTACTTGTTTGTACTGCGGCTGCTTTAGGATTTCTATATATTCATCCCAAGTCGCTGTAACCCAGCTATCAGTTATAAATTTTGCTTGTAGTTGATTCATCATTACCTCAGCGAAAAAAATCTTTGAGTTGTGACTCAAGACTTGTAATATCAAATCCGTTGACATCGGAATTATTATTTCTCTCTTATCTTTCTCTGTGTCCTCTGTGTTCTAGTAAGGTTTAATCATTCCAATATAACAAGCGCCATCGAGGTACAGCAAGAGTGACATTGGTTCCCAGGCTCTTCCTGGGAACCAGTTACCCTCAGAACAATTAACCTTTACTCTTCTGTCGCTTCCTCAGATTCCGAATCTTCGATCGACCCTTCACCCGCAGGCGGCACTAAAGCCACAGCGACGATCGAATCATCGTCATCCAAGCGCTGCACCCGCACTCCCGTTGCGGTTCGAGATTGTGTGGAAATTGCACTCACCGCCTGACGGATGATAATTCCTCGGTTAGTAATAATCATCAACTCATCGGTTTCGTTAACAATTCGCAGTGCCGCTACCCGATCCTTAGCCTTTTTGGACTTAAATTTAGTAGCAGTCAATCCTTTCCCAGCACGTCTTTGGAGGCGGAATTGAGAAACAGGAACCCGCTTCCCATAACCATTGGTAGTAATTACCAACACTGATGGAACTATGCTGTTATCTGTGGGAATTTCTTCGAGGATTTCGCCTTCTGTTTCCTCAGTTTGCTGTTCTAACTCTTCCTCTTCCACTTCCGCCACATTCGCCTCTTCAAATTCCGATTCTTCAGTGTCTAATTGAGCAATATTTGCCCCCTCAAATTCTGATTCTTCGGTTTCTAATTCCGCAATTTCGGCAACAATTGAACTTGGCAAAATGTCCATGCTGATCAACTCATCGCCCGATCGCAATTTCATTGATTTCACACCCCTAGTAGCGCGTCCAGTAGGTCGCAACTGTTCGTGATTGGTGCGGAAATGAATTGCCATGCCTTGCCGCGTGCCGATGATAATGCTGTCACCAACTTTTGCTCTCCGTACCCACCGCAGTTGGTCGCCTTCTTCTAGAGAAATAGCGATTAAACCGTTTGTTCGGATATTGGCAAAAGCGGAAAGCGCAGTTTTTTTGATGTAGCCACTGCGAGTTAGCATTACCAAGTATTCCTCGGTGCTGAATTCTGTTACAGACACCATAGAAGTGATTTTTTCTTCCATGGGAATCGGCAGTAGTTGTAGCACGGGCATTCCGCGCGCTGTCCGAGAACTGACGGGGATTTGATAAGCTTTGACAGAGTAAACTACGCCTCTGTCACTGAAGAACAAAACGCTGTCGTGATCGCAACAGGAAAGGAAATGTTCTACTCCGTCATCTTCTTTCATTTTCGTGCCTGCTTTGCCGCGAGTAGCGCGACTTTGGGCCTCGAAAGTGCTGACGGGCATCCGTTTGATGTAGCCTTGTTCGGTGATCAGAATGATTGCTTGTTCGTTAGCAATGAGATCTCTTTCATCGATTTCTCCTTCGGCGTGTTCGATGACTGTGCGCCGTGGAGTGGCTATTTTGGTTTTGATTTCGACTGCTTCGACTTCGGCGATTTCTAGAATCCGTTCCCGTCTTGCTAGAATATCTTCCAAGTCAGAAATTTTCGCCCGCAGTTCTTCATGTTCTTGTTGAATTTTTTGCGCTTCTAAGGCTGTCAAACGTCGCAGTTGCATTTGCAAAATTGCGTCTGATTGCTGCTCGGAAAGACCGTAGTTATCAATCAATTCTTGTTTCGCTGCTGCGGAGTCAGGAGCGCGACGAATTAGCTGAATAATGCCATCTAAGTTGTCGAGAGCAATTAACAAGCCTTGCAGTAGATGGTCGCGTTCTTCTGCTTTGCGGAGTTCGTATTGAGTCCGACGAGTAATGGTCTCAATGCGGAAGTCTAGGAAGACATTCAGGAATTGGGAGAGCGAAAGTAGTTGGGGTTCCCCATTTACTAGCGCTAACATATTGGCTCCAAAATTGGATTGGAGTGGTGTTTGTTTGTAGAGGTTGTTGAGGACGACGCGGGGATAGGCATCGCGTTTGAGTTCGATGACAACGCGCATTCCGTCTCTGTCGCTTTCGTCGCGAATGTCGGAAATTCCCTCTAATCTTTTGTCGTTTACCAGTTCGGCAATTTTTTCAATTAGGGCCGCCTTGTTTGTTTGGTAAGGCAGTTCGGTGATAATAATTGCTTCTTTGTCTGGGCGGCCGACGTGTTCGATGGTTTCAATGCTGGCGACTCCCCGCATGGTGATGGAACCGCGGCCGGTGGTGTAGGCTTCCCGAATGGTGGCTTTCCCTAAAATTTGACCTCCGGTGGGAAAGTCCGGGCCGGGGATGTATTGCATCAATTCCAGGTCGGTAATTTCTGGATTGTGAATCAGGGCTACTAAACCGTCAATGATTTCGCCTAAATTGTGTGGCGGAATGTTGGTAGCCATTCCCACAGCGATTCCCGATGAACCGTTGAGCAAAATTTGGGGAATCCTGGCTGGGAGTACCAGGGGTTCTTGCTGGGAACCGTCGAAGTTGTCCCCGAAATCCACTGTTTCGCAGTCAATATCGCGCAGCATGGCGTCGTGAGTCAGCGCGGTGAGGCGACACTCGGTGTAACGCATGGCTGCGGCGGGGTCGTTGTCTACCGATCCGAAATTGCCGTGACCGTTGATTAGGCGTTCCCGCATGGAGAAATCTTGAGCCATCCGCACCAAGGCGTCATAAACTGCGGTGTCTCCGTGGGGGTGATACTTACCCAGCACCTCCCCCACGACACGGGCGCATTTGCGGAAGGGTCGATCGGGTGTCAAGCCCAATTCGTTCATGGCGTAGAGAATGCGTCGGTGAACGGGCTTGAGACCGTCCCTAGCATCTGGTAGTGCCCGACCGACAATTACGCTCATGGCGTATTCCAAGTACGATCGGGACATCTCATTACCCAGATCCGTCGGGATTATCCGCGACTCAGAGGTGCTCATAGGTTAAAAAACTCCGTTAAAAATTTTAATTTGACCGCTAGAAATCCAAAAAATGCGATAAAATCGGTTTGGATTCAGTAGAGTTGCCAAATAGTGCAAATTACTATTGAAATTATATCACAATTAGCCTTAGAGAATATGGGAAAATAGCCAGAAAAATTAAGAGGATTGTTGTTTAATAAAACTGGCTGCTTTGTGAACACGAAAAAATAGTCTAAAATCTGAAATCTCAAATCTAAAACCTAAAATCTGCTGATGCTACCCGTCATCTATTCCGACGATTTTTTACTGCACAAGACTGGAATGCTTCACCCAGAGCGACCAGAACGTTTAACGGCGATCGTCAATGCTCTGAAAGCTGCTCCCTGGGCGGCTCAAATTGAATGGCAACTGCCCACGCCAGTCTCCGACCACGAGCAGAAATTGTTATCGGAGATCAGAAAAGTTCACGCCCTAGGATACATCAGGGAAGTGGAACATCTGGCTCATCGTGGAGGTGGCTACCTCGATGGAGATACGCCGATTTCTGCGGAAAGTTACGATGTGGCGATGCTGGCTGTGAGTGCTTGGCTGGATGGGGTCGATCGAGTGTGGGCTGGGGGCGAACCGACTTTTGTCCTGGCCAGGCCACCTGGACACCATGCTGAGAGAGACCGGGCGATGGGATTTTGCTTGTTTTCCAATGCTGCGATCGCCGCGAATTACGCCCTCAAACAGGAGGGAATTAACCGCGTCGCCATCCTCGACTGGGACGTACACCACGGTAACGGCACTCAATCTTTGGTGGAAAACTGCCGACAAATTGCCTACTGTTCCCTCCATCAATCTCCATGCTATCCGGGAACCGGAGAAGCCGATGAGCGCGGGGGCTACGACAACGTACTGAATATTCCCCTGTATCCCGGTGGCGGCATGGGGGAATACCTTGCGGCTTTTGAATCTCAAGTTATACCGTTTTTGTCAAAATTTGAGCCGGATTTGTTGATTGTCAGCGCTGGCTACGACGCGACTGCGGCCGATCCCTTGGCAAGTATGAACCTGACACCCTCAGACTATGCGACTTTCACGGGATATTGTCTGCAACTGACCAGACGTATCCTCTTTGGTTTGGAAGGAGGTTACGCCCTGAAGGATTTGGCTGAGTCGGTAGTTGCTACCATGGAGCGATGTCTTCATTAGCCGGAAAATCCGATGTCTGGAACATGAGGTTGAGCAAGCCTTAGAGACTGACGATAGGGCGAATTTGTCAGGGGCAAGAACTGCTAAGGAAGAAAGTTGAGAGGTGCGATCGCTCCCATTCTCCTCTTCCCTGTTCCCTGTTGTGGGCAAACAGTGACCACCATCACCTAATTGCAAGATTCAAGTCACTTGGTGCCCATGTATCGGTCACAGATTATTAGCGCAAAAATCACACTTTGTCAATGTTTAGGATCACCTAAATCTCCAGTCAAACAGACCATAATAGAATTAAACTGAGTATGGGGAATCTTTCCATGCTTAAATCAATTCAAAGGGTTAATACCATGACAGTATCTCAAATGACACTCGAAGAGTTGTTTGGTCAAGTGATGTTCTCCAGCGTCGTTACTCGCCACGAGCGGAGACAACTGAGATCCGTACTTTTAGAAAGAACGCTCAACGATGATGAGTATGCCATCATCAACAGACTTCTCTACAATGTGCGCCGCGGCTGGGTGAAAATTATCGATTAAGTCGCTACGGTCATACTGTTCTAGCAGAATTAGACCTAAGAGTCTGCGTAGACTGAAATTTTTGGGATATCTATTTTTTATGGAAAAGTTAATTTTTTGACTTCTCTTTTTGAGATAGGTGGTTATGGAGGAGAATCGCCATCGATGACATCAGCCTTAAGATAGAGATTCTTTTGAAATAACAGGTAGTGGGTGCATATTTACTTCTACTAGAATTGAAAAATTAATAGGACGAAGATTCATTAAAAAAATAAGCTTAAATTAAAAAAATAAAATTTTACCAAGTTGTCAAGAGAAGGCTATTGTGCTAATATAACCAGGAGCGAAAACAGCCTTGGTAAAAATTAAACTAAAATTTTTCAATGGTTCCAGAGCCAAACATTCGGGCAATTTGAGCGCGGAAGTGTCAAAATATTAAAAAGAAGTTAATCTAATCCCCAAAATATATGGCTCCCGCCGTTTTAATTGAAAATCTTCAGAAACGCTACGGCAATGTAGAAGCCGTTAAAGATGTTTCCTTCAAGGTAGAACAGGGGGAAATATTTGGTTTGCTAGGCCCCAACGGTGCTGGCAAAACCACCACCCTGCGCGTACTTTGTACTTTGACAGCGCCAGATAGCGGACGTATTGAGGTGTCTGGTATTTCTGCTGTCAGTCAGCCGAGAATTGCTAGACAGAGACTGGGCTATGTGGCTCAAGAAGTGGCTCTGGATAAGGTGTTGACGGGCAGGGAACTCCTGCAATTGCAAGCAGCGCTTTATCATTTGCCCCGCCATACCATTAAAGGGCGGATTGATAAAATGGTCAAACTCCTCGGTTTGGAGGAGTGGGAAAATAAAAAGACGGGTACTTATTCCGGCGGGATTCGCAAGCGTTTGGATTTGGCTGCTGGATTGCTACACCAGCCGGATGTTTTGGTGTTGGACGAACCGACTGTGGGGCTCGATATTGAAAGTCGGGTGGTGGTGTGGGATTTCCTGCGTCGCTTGCGGGATGAGGGTACGACGGTTTTGATTACGAGTCACTATCTGGAAGAAGTGGATGCTTTGGCCGATCGCGTGGCGATTATTGACAAAGGGACGGTGATTGCTGAGGGGACACCTCTGGAGTTGAAAAATCGGGTTGGGGGCGATCGGGTGACTTTGCGAATTCGGGAGTTTTCGCCCATCGAAGAAGCCGAAACAGCCAAAACTGTGATGGCATCTTTGCCTTTTGTGCAAGAAGTAATTGTCAACCAGGCTCAAGGAAATTCTCTGAATTTAGTAGTAACACCCCACAGCGAGGCGCTGGTGACAATTCAGCAAGCTTTGAAAGATCTGGGATTGCCTATTTTTGGGATTGCTCAATCTCGGCCGAGTTTGGATGATGTGTATTTGGCGGCGACTGGTAAGACGCTGTTGGATGCGGAGTTGGCTGCTGCTAGTAATCGGGATTTGAAGGCTGAGCAAAAACAGGCGATGCGATCGTAAATTAAATATCTCTAAAAAATCCTGCCGGTTCAAGACAGGCTTTTTTAGAGATACCTAATGCTCAACAATCACCGACGTTCCCACTTCTACCTTCTCAAATAAAGCCTGGGCGTCTTTATCAAACATTCTCACACAACCATGAGAAGCCGCCCGCCCGATCGACTCTGGATTAGGAGTACCATGAAAACCAATCACATTCTTACCATCAGTCCAAAACCCAATCCACCTACTCCCCAAAGGATTGTCCGCCCCCGCAGGAACAAGTTCCCCAGTCCAAGGATGCTCCCAAACAGGATCTTTGATCATTTGCAAAACTTTAAAATTGCCCGTAGGAGTTTCCCAGCCACCTTTTCCCACAGCCACGGGGAAGCTGGCTTGCACCTTATTTTCTCGGTAAACATAGACGCGGCGTTCTCGCAATCTTAGCACCAAGCGCACTTCCTCAATGGGAGTTACCGGAGGTTTTGGTTCCTGGGGAATATAGCGAGATGCTTCTGGCAATGCCGGTAATTCTGGTATTGCGATATTGGGCAATTTCACCTGGGATGTTGGTGACTCCGAGGCGATCGCACTATGATTAAAATTAGCCCTAGCTTCTGCAACAGAAAGCGCGACCACACTCAAACTCAACAGAATTAACTTACTCAACAAAGATTTGCTGTTCACCATGTTGTTTTTCGCTAAACTCCTCATCAGCAGTGTCCACGAACTTTAGATCTCAAATTATGCCCAACCAGCTCGATTATAATCTTTTTTGAAATTCTCAAAAATTTACTACTGGGGGGATTAAACTGGATTAGGTCTAAAGGTGGGGACTTTCGCACAGCGAAAGCAACCCCAACCCCCAATAGCAATTAATGTGAGGTTTCAATGCGTCTTCAGAACATCAAATTATTGACCAGTGCCACCCTGTCGGTGGTAGTTTCTGCATTATCAGTGCATCCAGCGATGGCTAACCCTGCAACTCTCATCGCGCAAACCCAGAGCACCAGAACAGCCAACACAGAAAGCATCACAGGTATTGTCAAAAGTATTGTCGGCGACATCATCACCATTCGCCCGGAAAATGAGCGATACAGGACTCTGAGGATTCAAAAATGCGTCCTGAAAATTACCGGCCTCGTACCAGGAATGAAAGTCAAAGCCATGTTCCGAGGCTCTCAGGTAGAAAATATCATGGTCCTCTCCAAGTATAAAGTGATAGCTTCACCAGTTGCTACCACCACCACTCCCCGCGTAGAAGCGCCACCGGCTCCAGAACCAGCCCCCATTCAACCAGCTCGTCCCGCTCCCCGCGTCCAACCCCCAACTCCTCCCCGTCCAGTACCCCCGCCAGCTCCCCGTCCAGCCCCACGTCCCGTGAGAGGACTTTGGTAGACTTACCTTTGTAGACAGAATTAAGCCACCGCCCTAAACGGTGGCTTCGCTTTTTCCTAGGAATTGCCATCTGGCTTCTAGGGAAGCCGAAGTGTGATATCAATTCCGGTTGTATGGGAATGATGTAACCGCGAAGGCGCTAAGGACGCGAAGGAAGAGAAGAGAGAGTTTAATGCAGGACGATGAAGCTCAAGCCCATGTCTAAAGGCAGGGGTTTGCCTGGGGTTCTTCAGTGATAATAGGATTTTCGAGCATTAGTGTGATATCAATTCCGGTTGTATCGGAATGATTTAACCGCGAAGGCGCGAAGGACGCGAAGGAAGAGAAGAGAGAGTTTAATACAGCACGATGAAGAGAGGATTTTATCTGAAAACCATCACCAGCTCAAGCCCATGTCTAAAGGCAGGGGTTTGCGTCTCGTTCTTCAGTGATAATAGGATTTTCGAGCATTGATTGAGAAATTGCTGCTATGTATAATCTGCGTTTCTTACTGTTAATTTTACTGCTCCCGGTGGTGGCGTGTTCACCAGCTACAGATGCTCAAGCTCCTAGGATTTTGGCCACCAGCCCCCTGTCCCAAATTCCCTCCCAAGCAAACACCAATTCTGCAACGAGTCAGAGCATACCCACCAAGGCGCTATCACCACAACCAATCCGCATCAGCCCTGGGAACTTACCTCAGCCTTTTGCTACCGACAGCGCCTCCAAACCCCCTCAAGTCATACCCCCACCCCCATCGCCAGTGCTGCGAGTCCCTGCGGGCTTTGTCGTCAACGTTTTTGCAGAAAACCTGGATGCTCCCCGATGGCTAGCCTTGACACCCACAGGCGATGTTTTAGTCACCGAAACGCGACAGAATCGGATTACCCTGCTCCGGGATACCAATGGCGACGGAGTTGCGGAAGTTAAGCAGACTTTTGCTAAGGCAGAAAATGGGCTAAACATTCCCTTTGGGATGGCCTTTGGTCAAGGCTATTTCTTCCTAGGAAATACGGCAGAAGTTCGCAGATTTCCTTACACAACCGGACAACAAAAACTCACGGGAACAGGTCAAAAAATAGCCGATTTACCTGGTGGTGGCTACAACCAACATTGGACGCGGAATGTTGTGATGTCGCCGGATGGTAAGAAACTTTATGTATCAGTTGGTTCCCAGTCTAATGCCGATACTGAACCACTACCAAGGGCATCTGTACAGGTGATGAATTTGGATGGAAAAAATCAGCAAACTTTTGCTTCTGGCTTACGCAATCCCGTAGGATTAGATTTTCACCCTTCCAGCGGGCAACTTTACGCCACAGTCAACGAACGTGACGGTTTGGGAGATGATTTGGTGCCAGATTACTTGACCAGAATTCGTCAAGACCAGTTCTACGGCTGGCCCTTTGCTTATTTTAAGCCGAATCTGCTAGACCCGCGCCACGTCAAAAATGGCAGCAGCGAGCGGCCAGATTTAGTGGCGAAAACACTGACACCAGATGTACTGTTTCAAGCACATTCAGCAGCTTTAGGACTGCAATTTTATGACGGCAAAACCTTTCCCAAAAAGTACCGGAATGGAGCATTTGTCGCATTTCGTGGCAGTTGGAACCGCAACGCTGGAACGGGTTACAAAATCGTGTTTGTACCTTTCAATGCGAATTTCCGCCCCGAAGGTTATTATGAAGATTTTCTGACTGGTTTTCTCACCGAGCCATCGGTACCGAAAACCTGGGGACGCCCCGTTGGTTTGCTAGTATTGCCTGATGGGAGTTTGCTGTTTACTGAGGAGGCAAATAACCGGATTTATCGCATTCAGTATCGCGGGTAATATAAAATCCTCTCTTCCGGGGAATTATGAAACTCTCTCTTCTCTTCCTTCGCGTCCTTAGCGCCTTCGCGGTTAAATCATATCAAATCCCGTAGCATCTGAATTATTCAGACCTCTATTCTCTCCCTCTGTGTCCTCTGTGTTCTCTGTGGTTAAATCATTCCAATACAACCGTCAACAATATAACGAGATAATCTGCGGTCAAAAAATCCCCTACAAAATCGAACTCAACACAATTTCATTAGCAACAATCCATTCATAAATATCTTGCAAAGCAGCTTCCGGACTAATCCTAGGTTGCCATCCAGTGCGTTCCATCACCCTAGAAGAATCAGTAATAAAAATCGGAATATCCCCCGCTCTTTCCTCCAAAACAGGATGAATGGGAATGGATTTCCCCGTAATTTTTTGGCACAAATCTGTTGTTTCAATTAAAGAAAGACTGTGGCGGCAACCACCTCCGACATTAAACACTTCACCGTCAAATTCAGCAAAATTTTCTAACTGATAATTAACTAACCGCAACAAGTCTTCAACGTGTAGTAAATCCCTAACTTGTTTGCCACTGCCGCCGAAACCGATATAATTAAGTGACTTTTGAAAATAGTGGGCAGCTACCCACAAACCGCACACTCCCTGATCTACTTTGCCCATTTGCCAAGCACCGGTAATTAACCCGCAGCGGTTAATAATTGCTGGTACATTGTAAGCTGCTCTGTATTCTTCAATCAGCAATTCTGAGGCTAATTTAGTTGCTCCGTAAAGGGAGCGATTTCCTTTGAGAGGGAAGTCTTCAGAAATGCCTAATTCGGATATTCCAGGTATGGTTTGATTTGGGGCGATCGCAAATCTTGACTCCGACTCCAATAATTTGATAGACTTGACAGTGGCGATCGGGTAAACTCGACTCGTAGACAAAAACAATAAACTCGCACCCGTTTGTCTCGCCAACTCCAAAACATTCACAGTACCCAGTAAATTCGTCTGCAAAACATACTGAGGTGAACTAAAACCCGCCAGCACCGAAGGTTCCGCAGCACAATCGATAATGCAGTCTACATTCAGCGCCACCGGATCTAAATCTGCCGCTGTGCGAATATCCCCGTAAACAAACTGAATCCCGCAACTTTTAAGCCGGGGCAGATTCAATTCTGAGCCTCGGCGGCGCAGGTTATCTAAACAAATTATCTGCCATTCCGGGTGCAGTTTCTTGAGGCCAATCGCCAAGCAACTGCCGATGAAACCAGCACCTCCAACAATCAAAACTCTTTCAAACATTCGCTTTACAAAATTTCCTTCGTAGTCAAGACTTTAGTCCCATTGGTGTCAACTTAACGTCAAACGTAGTATAGCAGTCTGCTGTCTGACGATGAGGCCTCGATCCCCCTTTAGTAAGGGAGTAGGGTGTGAGTAGGGGGTGGGACAAGAGTCTACTCAAAGTCCCCCTTATTAAGGGGGATTTACTCAAAGTCCCCCTTATTAAGGGGGATTTAGGGGGATCTAGACTTGGCCTAAAAGCGACATTTATTATGGGTTTCAGTCTTAAGTTGACACTAATGCTTTAGTCCTTATTCTTTCAACCATGCGCTTTACAAAATTTCGTTTGTAGTCAGGACTTTAGTCCTTAATTCACTACGGTGATAGTCACCACGAGAAAGATGTTTTTCTAGCCAGACATAGAGTACAATAAATAAATACCGACTGCCCATCTCTTTGATTTTCAGCTTGGAAATACCGGCAGTCCGATTGTACCATCTTAGAGGAATTACATCATAGGAAAAACCCCTGACAATTGCTTTGAGGGGAAGTTCTACAGTTAAATTGAAGTGATGGCTCAAAATCGGCTGTACTCCCTCAATCACTTCTTTGCGGTAAATCTTAAAAGCATTGGTGACATCGTTGTAGCGTAAGCCGAAAATAGTTTTGACAAACCAATTTGCTAAGCGGTTAATGGCTAGTTTGTGAATTGGATAGTCTACCACAAAGCCGCCTTTGATGAATCGGGAACCAAAAACGCAGTCATATCCTGCTTGTAATTGGCGATATCCTGCTACCAAATCCCTGGGATCGTCGGAAGCATCCGCCATCACAATGGCGACAGCATCGCCCTCAAATTCCGCCAATCCCCGGCGCACAGCAAATCCGAAACCGTTGGGTGGTTGATTGTTGATGTATCTAACTGTGGGAAAAGTCTCTGATAATTCTTGGCAAATATTCAGGGTGCGATCGACACTATTGTCATTCACAATCAGAATTTCGTGCTCAATGGCTTCTAAATCGAGCGTATGGGCGATCGCCCGCACAGTAGCTTCTAAACAGCCCTCCTCGTTGTGAGCTGGTATAATCACTGAAATTTTCACTCCTCATCCTCCACTGTTACCCTAGCGCCACCGCGCAACTTGACAAATTGGTTGTCCACAGGATTATACACCCAAGCTTTAATTTCCGTTTGGGCGATCGGCAAATTATCACCCGACAACTCAACCGCCCATCTAGCATTCCTGTAAACCTGAGACTTCAAAGTCTGAGCAATGTCGGGACTGTTTAAGTTGACATAAGCATTAGCAAAAAAAGACTGTTTATCCCCGACCGATAACAGGATAATATTAGGCTGTGGCAAATCTTCTGGTAACACAGCCCATCCCGTAGCTTTCATAGCAGTATTTTTGTTGATTGTCAAGGATTTATCGCCAATTTGCTGTTGGTCAAAATAGCCGTAAACTTTCTCAGGATTAGCAACAAATTCTACATTTTTAGCAGACTTTCGCCAACCTATTTTATCAAGAACTAACGCCCCTTCTCTGACCAACCAAGTTTTTTTGCTCAGCACCCTCAAACAACTTTCCGGTGAATCTTGGAAAAATTTAGACGGTTCGAGATAATTAATCAACTCCAAACAATCTTTACCACCTTGTTTGTAAGCAAGTGCAGCTTGAGATTGGGCTACAGCCTGTCCCGAATTAACAATAATTATCCCAATTAACAACCCAGCTAAAATCCGGTAAACAAGTGTATATCGGCGATTTAAACTAGCAATACTACCTCGCACAAACAATTGCCCAAGCTGAACCAAAGCAACTAGCAACAAAATCGAATTCGTCGTATATCGCGACGATTCCAGCGCCTGAACTGCCCCAAATTGCGCCCTACCCACCGTAATAAACAGAGCCGAAATAACCGAAAACAAACCTAGGGACAACCAAGGTACTGCGTCACGATGCTCCCTCATATTTTTGGCAAAATGGCATCCCAAAAATAAGAAGCTTGCCAGTATTATCAATCCCACAAATGCGGAAATACCAGACAAACGAACAATTGGCGAACCCAACAAACTCAAAAAATAATCAATTACCACAAGGGGCTGATGCAGTAACGCAAAAATATTTGTTTTCCGACTAGGATGATAATCAATTGAGTAAATACCACAAGTTGCCACAAACAGCAACATCCAGACAATAAGTCTTTTTCTTTTCTGTGCCACATTTCCTTCTAAAGCCACCACAGCCGGAATTGCAGCCAACCAAGAAAGCAAACCTTGAGCCATAGAAAAACTAGCAACAAAGCAGAATAAAGCAGCAAGGGATATTTGAATACTAGCCGATATTTTTTTGGGTAAAATCAGACAATAAACCGCAGCGACGAAACAAAAATTGACTAAAAACCAAGCGAGTTGAAATCCCCACAGCCAGTTTTCATGCTGAACCAGGGAACATAGCAAAATACAAGTTAAGATATTAGCTAAATGCCACAAATTATCGCCGCTATTCTGAAGCTGCATGGCGGATAACTTGTAAATAGCCATAAAAGTGAGGATAGCCAAACCAATACTGAGACACAGCGGATAATTAATATTCCATCGGGACAAAAAAGCCAGCATAGCCATCATGATTTTGGGGAACACTATCCGGTGATTGCTGTGCAAAGCCCAAACATCGTTAAAAGTTACATTTCCCCCAGCTATTTTTCCAAAAAAACTAGCCAACCTCCACTCGTCATCAATGGGAACGTTAACGCTAAAATTCGCAACAAATCCGATTAATAAAAGGACGGGAGTGAGATATAAAGTAAATAACCAGAGGATTTTTTTCATCAACGTGCGATGGATTCCATACACCATTCTATATCATTTGCGGTTGCAGAATCAGGTGGAAGATTAACAGTCAACATCACCTGACGGTGCAACCGAAATTGATATTCTACCGTCAGGGCTATGCCAAAACCAGATTTTCAAGAGAATGAGCAATATAGCAATCCTAAATCATTTGTGAATTTCTTACTCCCTCCCCTTCATAAGGCTATGCTTTATAAACATCTTTCTTAACAATAAAGTTGACAAAAAAAAGTAACTACTTGTGTAGGAGCTATTGGGGCGATCGCCCTTGATCTGTCGATCGTCCTCTAAGTCAAGTGGGTGCGGTCCTGCAACGAGTGCTTCGCTAACGTAGTTGTCTGCACACTACATATAGTGTGTCTGCGTAAGTCCTGCTAAGATTAAATGAACCGCGAAGGCGCAAAGGACGCGAAGGAAGAACCCCCCCTGCCCCCCCCAAGGGGGGAAAGAAGAAGATGCTGTTCTTCCTTTGTGTCCTTCGCGTCTTCGCGGTTTGATCGTTCCGATACAACCGGAATTAATATAGACCTCGACCATATTTATTGTGGAACAGGCATCTTGCCTGTTCAAGACTGGCTTTTGGGGAGATGTCTAATATTTTAAACATAAAAAAATCCCCCATTTGGGGGATTTTAATTCAACACTACTACATAGCCTTAGTTTCCGGCATTAAACATTTATCAGAATCGCAGCCCGCAGGCCCGGAATCCATCATTTCACCCAAGTCATAGCGACTGAGTGCCACCTCAAACACATCTATTTGACGACGAACTAAAACGTCTTTCAACATCGTCTCGTAAGTTTCCTTTTTAATCGGTTCAAAGGGTAAACGTGGGAAAGTCTCTAGGGCATCAAAGCGAGACAAAAGTGCGGCGGAAATGTAGCCTTCGTCATCGCGAATGGCTTCGTAAATCCGTGTTCCCAAACTTTCAACTTCATTTTCCCGCAACTCAATCGTCGCGCTGGTGTTGTGTCGCACGTAGAACTTTTGCACCTGCATATAAAAGTCCATTTGTGCCGCCGCTGAGAATTTGTTAATCTCAATTTCATCAGCACCGGGCAAATCCGCCCAACTGACAGCAACGGGTATTTCTACCAGCCATTCTGTACAGCGTTCATCGAAGGGATTGTTCAGCAAATTGCCGTTTTCATCTTTGTCAGATTGGGACGGAATTACGTTGTATCCGTAGTCGATGCAGGCGAGGGCTACAGGGTCGTTTTTGCCGAAAGTGATTCGGCGAATGAAACGCTGGGATTTCGGGGGATGCCAGCCGGGGGAAGCACCTGTCAGTAGAGATTTTGTACCCGATGGTTGAACGGTTGTGCAGCGATTTGGACGTTTCAATGAATGGCGATCGCAATAATCCCATACTACCCGATTCACAATCTCCCGCCAACCAGTCAAATACTCTTCTTCCCGCTGTTTAAACGCCATTCCCTGGTCAGTTTGCGGGCGGCCTTCCACCCACCAGCGCAGCCACTCAACGCCAAAACCATGCACGAAGAAGTCGAATAATCCCGTGAAAGATACGCCGACAATCGGGTCTAATTCGCGGCTGTATTGATAGCGCGGTTCGCTAAATTTGTGATTGAGAAGTACGGCGACAGATAAACCTGCGGCGGTGAAAGCTTCTTCTTGTTCTTTGAAGTTGTAAGGGTCAATTTGATTGAGGTGAACCTCAGAAAGATTACAGTTTCCAGTTAGGGTATTGCCGAAAACTCCCTTATGAAACTCTGGTTCATTGAAACAGTAAGTATCATGCAATCCTGGTAATTCTTCGACACTTCTGACAACTTGCCATTTACCTTTGCCTTTAGCCTTCGTCCCTTTGCTCACATCTAACCGCTGACAAGGAATTTCACCACAGTCAGTAATTTGCAAGTAATACAAATCCCGACTTCGGACGCCGTAATTAGTAACTGCTCCTTGATGAGCACAAAGATTTAGCGATGAGCGAATACCACATTTTGTCAAAAGTAGCTGAACTCTAAAAGCGCGATCGCGGTCAGAAATATAAATTCTGATACCATTACTATGGGTATTCGATCCGTCCGTATCGGCTAATCCAGCAATAAAATGTAAAATTGCTTGCCGATTCCAGCTAGCAATTACATTTAGTGCTTCTGGGTTAACTTTCAAACTTTTCAGAAATTCTCCAGAAAAGCTCAAGTTAGTTACATCTGTAAAAACAGGTAAATAGTCATAGTTTCTTTCATGCGACTTATTTCCTGCTACTGACAATGCCATTTTGCCTTCGTAAAGTCGAACTTTTGCATTGTCATTTTTGTCTGTAGTTCCATCTCCTACAGCCACACCCAAAGTGTAAGCATAACTTGCATCGATATTCATGCCATCTTCATACTGAATTGTAAAAGGTTCAGTATGAATGCTATATCGACTTGTATCCATCAAGTCTTTGGTTTGGACTTCTTGGTAAACTTTACCAAAGCGATCCTTGACAAAGAAACGATGATATTCTGTGGCATCTAGATAAGTACCATCAGCAAACTTTACACGATAAAGTTTGCGTCGTCCAACCTTGGTATCACTCGCTGTCTGAAATGGTGTGACTGAGCTCCATCTTTGACCATTCCAAATTTCGATTTCACTTCCAACAACATCCTTTATTTGATGCAGTCCGTCTTTAGTAATTAGCAGAGTTTCCCCACTGACACAGTGAAAATTAGAGCCGATGATTTCCAGTTTTGTTATCCTAAAGGCTTTTTATCCTCTAGTTCTACAGATTCCATTTTATCTATAGCTCGGCGTACTTTTTCATTTACTTTAGTTATAAATGCCCCGCACTCTTGCCAGGATTATGTTCTTCAATTAAGAAGGTTCACCTGGTACGCTCTACGGTGGTAAAGGATTTTTAATTCCCTTACTTACCTCGGAATTAACATCTCAGTCTTCTCCGATTTTGCGAGGTTTTTAACGTGAGGCAAAATTACTTACCACACGGGTTTAAGCCCAAACGGACTGACCGATGCTCTAATTCTTCCGCAGTCATCTCAGGATAGCGTTCCTGGAACCACTGTTTAGCTTTTCCTTCGTCGTAAGCTTTCAAGAACTCAAGTTTAAGACTTGATGTTGAAAGTAAATCAACGTTAGCTCTAGCTACAGCTTCACCAGCCCATTGAATTGCACCTTCACCAGAATAATACTGTTTGCGAACAGCATCAATACATTCTTCTAATGTCGGTTTGGAATGGAAAACACGGGTATGATTTGCCATTCTCAAAGCATCGCGTTCTGGATCTATTCTCCAGTTGCCTTTATCGTCTTGTTGCCACAAGTTGTTTTTAGCATTTGCTCCCAGTTCGTCATCAAAAGTAAACTGACGAATTCCGGCTGATCTCCGAATATTACCAGCCACAATTGTGACCGCAGCTTCATCAATCAACACGCAGCATTCAACTGAATTCAACTGCCGTCCTAGAGCTTTATTCAAAATTGCCGAGCAACGTTGATAAAGGTCAGGCAATTTGACTGGATTTGCGACTCCACCAAAACCTTTTAAAGGTTCTCCCACGGGGCGGACATCACTCAAATCGATGTAAACTTGAACTTCTCCTGCAAATCTTTCATCTGTGGATAATTCCAGCAAAGCTTGATAGGATTTCACCCAACCTTGACGGGAATCTCCGACATAAATAGTCGCGGTTTTTTCGGCTATTTTTACTTCGGTTTCTTGACGGCGCAATTCAGCGGGTGTAGAGCCGATTTCACCTTGCATTGTCACAGTTAAGCGGTTGCTAATCAGTGGCAATTGGTTGATGTATTTGGGTTCCAAGACTGCACCGGTGCCGCAGCCCATCATCGCCAAATCCATCAACAAGCCAAAAGCCCGCCAGTCGATAATATTTGTTGAGGAGCAATTATATGCGCCGGAAAAATTCTCTGGTTGCTCAATCCATTTGCTACCGCCCACCCACAGCCAGCGCCCAGAAGCGAGGGTTTTGAGCTCGTTTTGCATCCGGTGTAGGAGTTGTGTTTCTTCGGGGGTGAGGTTTCCGAGCTTTTGAAGGCCCTTGACGGTTCGATCGCACACATCAGCCCAAGTCTCCCTTCCCGTGTCGGTACGACGGCTGTACGTCCTGAAAAATACTGGATTGGCTGCGGGTGCTGTTTCGGGGAAATCGGACAGGTGACGTTTCTCGCGGGCACTCGATCGCTCTAATTCTCGAACCATAGGTTGTGTACTGACGTGTCGGAATATATCAACAGACTATGAATATACAACAGGATTCAGATTTAGGGTTAAAGGTTGACAAATTTCACATTTTGCACTAAATATGGTGGACACCTCTATACAGGCAGAGTGTCAGAATAGCCTCAAAACTTCACCAAAAAACCCGATTTTTGCCAGAAACCGGGTTATACACAAATGTTTTAAATTGTCAATCATTTGTGAGTAAAAACTCAATATTTGGCTGTAGGGGGTCTTGAACAATGCCTACACCCTGAAATCCCCAACGTTCGAGCAGTTTTTTGATTTGTGGACTGGAAATTGACTCGACCCCGAAGCGATCGGCAAAATCGGCCGCGTGGGTGTTAAGGTAGCTCAAAGCGTCATAGTCTTCGCGGAAAATCAGCAGAAAACTTGCCACTTTATCTGGGTTGGGACAAGCGCTGAGGTATTTGCCATCAGCACGGGAACGCAGCAGGTAAAAAATTTGAGATAGCATTTTATCTTTATTTGTGAAAGTAATAGATTAGCTTAAATTGGGCATGGGGTATAGTGTCTTTTGTATAGCAAGCGCCTTGGTGGTTGCTATACTTAAAACACAAAAACTATCCAAGATACTAAACGCAACGAGTCAGTAAAGCTATGTCTGCTAAAGATGCCTTCCATGAAGTTGTTAAAATCGCTCTCCAGAAAGATGGATGGCAGATTACTCACGATCCATATAATTTACAAGCAGGAACTTTAGAACTTTACATTGACTTGGGTGCCGAAAAGGTGGTTGCAGCCGAAAAAGATGGACAGAAAATCGCAGTTGAAATCAAAAGCTTTACTGGGCCATCCAAAATATCCCAATTTTATACAGCTTTGGGGCAATTCATTAGTTATCGAGCAGCTTTACAAAAACAAGAAATTGATCGTATTTTATACTTAGCAGTACCAGGAAATGTCTACGATAGCTTTTTTACAATGGGGTTTATTCAGTCTTTAGTTCAACAAAATCAAATTCATTTAATCGTTTATGATATAGAACAGGAGGCGATTGCACAATGGCAAATGTAGACCTTTATCGGCAACACATCCAAAATCTGCTCTCGCAACACGCTAGTCTGGTGTGGGATGAGCGAATTCAGGCTCAAACTATCTTTGATATCGATCGCGATCATTATCAATTAATCTATGTAGGCTGGCGTAATCAGCGACGAGTTTATGGCCCGGTGTTGCACCTGGATATTATGGATAATAAAATCTGGATTCAGCAGGATGGCACTGAGGTGGGTATTGCTAACGAACTGGTTGAGTTGGGAGTTCCCAAAGAAGATATTGTACTTGGGTTTGACCCGCCGATTATGCGGAAATTTAGTGAATTTGCGATCGGATAAATTTTAGGTTTTTTTCTATTTAATTATCGCCCGAATGCTTTTCCCTTGTGGTTTGCGCCGCAACGCAAAATGCGATCGTTAATCAACCCAATTTTCTAAGGTTAATCCTGGGATACGCGACAATTCTCTCACATTATTCGTCACGAGTGTCAGCCCCAAACTGATTGCTTGGGATGCTATCAGCAAATCCATTGGGCCTACGACAATACCTTGACGTTCTAATCCTGCTCTAATTTGTCCATAAGTTTGGGTGCTTCTTTCATCAAAAGGAACTACGAGTAAAGTTATTAAAAACTGAATGAGTGCAGCCCGATTTTGCTCTTGACGCTGACTTTTGTAAACTCCATACTCAAGTTCGGCAATAGTAACAGATGAAATGCCAATATCAAAAATTTCAAGTGTTTGGAATTTCTCGAATACTTTTTGTGGTTTGCGCTTGATGATGTATATGCAGATATTAGTATCTAGTAAAAATCTCATTCAAAAGCCTCTCTCGTCTCCAAAGGAAGCTGCTCCCTGACTAGCATAAAGTCGTCAGAAAACATACTTAAGCTATCAAAAAAAGTTTTCCAAGGATTTTCTTTGGAGATTAGGACAAGAACATCTCCTATTTTTTTGACATACACTTCATTTCCTGCAAAATGAAATTCTTTAGGTAATATGACTGTCTGATAGTCATCAGCGATCGAGAGTTTGGCAGTATTCATTGTTTTGTCTCCAGAGTGATTTAAATTATACTTTAAATTGACTCTCCGCTCCAACTATATTGTAGCAGAGGAGAGTAGGTTTAGATTCGTTTCAGGTTTTTTCTATTTGATTGTCGCATGAATGCGATGATGTAGATGCAGATCAAGGGTAAACCCACAGTCCGGCAAGGGTTGAAACCGAGCCTCACAAAGCGAAAGTCCTCTTTAGAGGACTAATTAATTCTTTAGTCCTCTTCAGAGGACTTTCGCTATTAGACAGGGAATTCATTCCCTGTCGGACTTGATGGAGTGACAGCCTTTGCAAGGATCAATTTTCCACAGCCCCTAAAGCTTTGAGTGTGGCTTTTTCAACTTCAGTTAAACCCGTAACACCCGTGATATTCATCTCCTCATAAGGTCGGTCACTTTTCAGTATTTTGAGGCACTCACCCGTCTCAACATCCCAAAGTCTAATTGTGCCATCCCGACTGCAAGCAGCAATAATTTTTCCAGTTGAACTGAAGGCAACTGAGTTAATTCTACTGCTATGATCTTGCAAAATTTTGAGACATTCACCAGTACGAATATCCCATAATCTTACCGTTCCATCTACACTTCCACTAGCAACTATTTCACCAGAATAACTAAAGGCAACTGAACGTATCCAATCAGTATGCCCCTGTAAGATTTGAAGGCATTCACCAGTATGGATATCCCATAATCTTACTGTTCGATCGACACTTCCAGTGGCAAGTATTTCACCGTTCTGGCTAAAGGCGATCGCGCGTGACCAACCCGTATGCCCCTGTAAGATGTGGAGGCATTCACCAGTATGGATATCCCACAGCCTCACCGTTCCGTCAAAACCTGCACTGGCAAATATCTCGCCCAAAGGACTGAAGGCACTCGAAGATACTGAACTGTTATCCCCTTGCAAGGTTTTGAGGCATTCGCCAGTACCGATATCCCACAGCCTCACCGTTCGATCGTGACCTGCACTAGCAAGTATTTTACCCGAAGGACTAAAGGCGATCGATCGTGTTTCATTGCCAAATTCTGGCAAAGTATGAAGGCATTCACCACTGCGAATATCCCACAGTTTCAGTGTTTGGTCGTAACTAGCGCTGGCAAGTATTTGACCCGAAGGATTGAAGGCAACTAAGTTTACCCGATCGAGATGCCCGTGCAAAATTTGGAGGCACTCACCGCTGCTGACATCCCACAGCTTGACTGTTTGTTCGTCATCGGCGCTGGCAAACATTTCACCGTTGGGACTGAAGGCGATCGACCTTACTTGAGTGCTATGCCCTTGCAGCGTATTCAAGCATTCACCGCTGTTGATATCCCACAGCATCAGCGTTTTATCGTAACTGCCGCTAACAAGTATTTCACCCCCAGGATGGAAGGCGATTGACCCTACTCGATCGTTATGCCCTTGCAAAGTATTTAAGCATTCACCGCTGTTGATATCCCACAGTTTCGCTGTGCGATCGTGACTGCCACTTGCGAGTATTTCGCCCGAAGGACTGAAGCCGACAATAATTAGACCAAGTATATTTTTGAGGCGCTGCATTAGGATCTAAACAAGACTGTTCCGGCGCAACTAATTCGGTAAAATCTGCCGCCAAAACTCCCAATTCCGCTGCAAATTTATAAGCGACAAAAAACTCTAACAACGAACGGTGCGCCGGAGTGTAATCGCCATCGGCATTGCGAATCAGCATGGTTTGACCCATCATATCATAATGCCAGTGGTCTAAGTCTTTTTCCTCTTGGACGATGGAACCGAATAAGCTGCGAATGCGATCGGGAAAACCGCGATAATTCAGACTCATTTGGTCGGTAGACAGCATTTCCCACGATAACTCACACAAGAAATAAAGCTTATCTGCTAAAGAAGTAAAAGTCCGTTCTGCTTTGATATCTCTCTCTATCTTCCGCCGCACCGCATACAGATAGATTCGCGACATATCCACTGGTTTTCCAGCTTCAATATCGGGCAATGCTTCCAAAATTAACTCAGTCATCACCGGGCGACGCGCTAAATCCAATAACTGCGGGTTTCCCATCACTTTTTCGACTGTCGCCGCTTCTGTTTGAACTGACAGCGCTTGCCGAATTTGCTCGTCGTTAAACTTCTCTAATTCTAATACTTCAAATTGGGGAGTTTCACCTGTTAGAATGGTTGTTGATGCTTGCAGTTCTGCATTGAACAATGCCCGTCCTTCCTTGCCTTCTGGAAAGTGTTCGGTACGGCAAGTGAGGATGACTTTTGCGCCGGGAACGACGGCTTTTGCTAGTTCCCAGAAGTTGTTGATGGTTTCTTGCCGATCGCACTTAGCGGCCATTTCATCAAAACCATCGAAAATCAACAGAAACTTACCCATCCGATTCAGTTGTTCAAAAGCCGAATAACCCGCCAAAGGTATCTCGTGTTTCCGAAAGAAAAACTCGGAAAATAGCGACTCAACACTAACTGCTTTGGCATAATCTCGCAGCGGAATTACTAACGGCAAACGCGGACGTTGCAAGCCACGCTTTTGAGCTTCTTTGTAGCGTTGCAGCGCCATCCAAGCATAGTGCATCGCAAACCAAGTTTTCCCAGTTCCAAATTCTCCTAAAACTGAAATATGTTCTTTTACTGGGTCATTCAACCACAGGTCAATATAACCTTCGATCCAGCCATCTCGCCCGTCATAATGACTCACGCCTATCTTGCGCTGAGTATCGGGATCGATTTCTTCTTTGGTACAAGCTAGCGGCACATATTTGGTATCAATTCCTCGACTGGTAATTTCAGTTTCTAGCCAATCCAGATAAGCGGTAAAATCGGCATCTTGGTCTAGTAATTCATCGAAGGTATAGCAAGCTAGATCGCGATTTTCATCTTTTTTTACCTCATCCCGCGCGGCGCGACTGATGCGGCGGGCTGTGACTAACCATCCTTCATCGGTGCGCTGCTTTTCCACCGACTCGCGCAGGGCTGAGATGTCTCTGAGTCCGGCTTCTCCGGCAATTCCGCGCACTAAAATGCGATCGTACCGATTGCGTCTGACGGGAACATTGATAATCCATTCAAAATAATTATCTTCCCAAATTTCATATTTTTCAAACTTATAACTTAAAGTTTCAAACCAACCGCGAACTTGTTGTGATAAAATAAAAGCTTGAGACTTTTGAATATTAGTTGATGCTGCGGCCGCAAGTGCGGGAACATCTTCGGTTTCCAACCTGGCAAATTCGGTGCGAATTCCTTCTATGGTGGGGAGGCGTTCGATGCGATCCATTACCATACATAGGCGTTTTTGCAAAGAGGCGATCGCGTTTCCCACCATCACATCTCCCAGCGTCCGCGTCCGCTTTGCTACTTCCATAAACACGGCCGCAAATGCCATGAATTCCCGTCTGGGGTCAATGCCTAAATCTCGAAGTTCTTTGCCCAAAGCAGACTCATTGAGATAATCTTCCCCAGCTTGAATTAAAATGGCTGGGCTATCGGACTCAAAAGCTTTGCGAAATGCCTGTTCAATCTCTGTTTGGCGAAATAGTTCTAAAATCTGTTTGGGTTTTCCAGCGCCGTATTCTACTAAAGTATAAACATAAACTCCGCTAAAATCGGCTGGCGGAGCATCAGGGTCGAGGTTAAATTTTTTTAATAATTTAATGACACTTTCGTTGCGCTGAAGCTTGTCTCTGAGGGTGCCGAAGGGAATTGCTGTCAGGAGACTGATAACTAAGTCGAGACTAATTGGGATCATTTAGGCTTTCCTCTTTCTCGGTGGGAGTCATTCTCGAATCTCAAAATCGCAAACTGCTCTAATTTTATGTTAACGCATAAGCCAACTGTCGCGCACCAACAGTCCGAGATTTCCACAGATATTCGCACAGTCCGACAGTCCGCCAGGGGTTTAAACCCCTGTCTCATAGCGAAAGTCCTCTAAAGAGGACTGTGGAATCGTATTTTATTTTAGTAATTTGATTTAACCCAGATATTGAATGATATCAAATCCGTTAATATCAGAATTATTCATCTCTCTCTGATCTTTCTCTGTGTTCTCTGCGTTCTCTGCGGTTAAATAATTCCGATCAACCGAAATTGATATCTAATAACATTGTTTGATGAAATTCAATTCACAACTTCAAGCATTTTGAATGAATTCCTCAGTCCTCTTCAGAGGACTTTAGCTTTGAGGCGGGGGTTTAAACCCCCGCCGGACTGCCGGATTGTGCGAAAATCTGACTGTTGAAATATTAGCATTTCTGGCAAGATTTGACAACAATAAAACCGAGCAAAAGCCGACATATCTTGTAGTAAAATTAACTCTAATATTAGTTGTTATCTCATGGTTGCAAAAGTTAAAATATAGATAACTTACAAATAAAAATTGCTATCTATGAAAATACAATCTTCCGTCTTAGTCCACCTAGGATTTGGCAAATATGTGCGATCGGACCGAGTAACAGCAGTCATCCCAATCGAAGAAGAACGCGGCCCCGGACGACGGACTTTCGTGCACATAGACGGCGAACCAGACCCCATCGTTGCTTCCCGCGCTGAAGATACAATTGTCCGCGATTTGGTGCAGGAACCGCGCGAAATTACTCAAGCTCGCCAACAACAGGAAATACTCCAAGATTTGCTCGCTGATTTGAGCAATGTCAACGTCACCGTGCGCCGGATTAGCCGCGATGAAGGTGGACTAGACCTCGAACTTTTAGAACGTCGCATTCGCCAAATTTTAGAAGTGTAAAAACAAAAGACCGCCCTGCGGTCTCCCTCCCAGTCCGCGCAGGCGGACTTTGTTTGTGTAGACGCGGTTTCTAACCGCCGGAATTGATTACCAACCTCTGAAACAAAGTCTACTTCAAAACAACTTTGATATCCGACAAACCCGTAAGTTTTTCCGTCACAGGTGGCTCTTCAATTCGCGGTACATAGACAGTTAATCCCCCCGGTATACACTCGATCGATAGCGGTGTCATGCCGATAATTTCCCCATCTAAAACAACTTTTTGAGGTGGATCGGTAGTAATTTTGATTTTTTTGGCTCGCATATAACCTATGTCATCCCGATCGCTCGCATTCCCAGTCAAAGCAGTTTGCAATAGGTGATAAGAAGCTGCGATCGCCCCCGCTTTATTCACAGGTGCCACCAGAGTCACATCCAGCAAACCATCATCAAAAATAATCCCCGCCGGCCCTTGAGCTAAAATAGAAGTAGGTGGCGCGGCATTCGCCACCGTAACAGCCACAGCAGTAACACTGACGATCTTATCTTCAGTTTCGATTTCCGCTTCAAACCTTTCTAAGTTATTTAACTGTTTAATCCCCGACAAAACATAAGCCAACATTCCCCAGCGATTTTTCATTTCGCGATCGGCTAATTCCACAGTTTCCGCCTCAAAACCAACTCCCGCCAACAAAACCATCGGCAGTTCACCGTTACAAATACCCGCATCCACCACCCGCGTTAAGCCTCCCACAATCGTTTCGCAGGCCGTTTGAATTGTATTCGGCAGATCTAAAGCATTGGCAAAAGCATTCGCAGTTCCCCGCGAAATAATGCCCAAAGGAATATTTGTGCCGACAATCGCACCGGCAACCGCCGACAAAGTACCATCACCGCCGGAAGCAATAATGGACTCAACACCTCTAGAAACCGCTTCTAGGGCAATTTGGGCCGCATCTAATTCAGGTGTGGTCAGCCGAATATCCAACTCGATCTCAGATTCCAAAAGTTGCTGAATTAAAGCTAAATCTTGGTCAGGATCGCTTTGACCGGCCGCGGGATTAAAAATTAGGCAAGCAGAACGTTTCATAAATAATTCCTAACAGGTAAGTAGAAGGAAGAAGTCACCCCCTTCCAGCCCAGGGCTGTTTCATTCTCCGAAAAACAGGGATGAGTTAAGGGTAGTACCTTTCTTTGCCTACCCCGCCCAGCCCCCCGTGCCTGCCCCCCGTGCCAGCCCCAAGGGGGGAGAGGGAATCGGGGAAATTCAGGAAGTAAAGAGGAAGGAAGAAGTCACCCCACTCTGCCTACTCTCCTGAAGCAGAAGCTATTGCTAAAATTTTAACTAAGACTTGACAAAAGTCCACTCCAACAATTTTTTGGGGGCTTTATGCAAGGCTTCTTTAATTTCCTCGTTGCTGTCAAACTTGGCTTGATTCAAATAGGATGCTTCTACATTCACAGTAAACTTTTCTTCGGCAAAGGGCCAAGGAGTTACTGTCAGCAGTTCGTTGCTATGTTGCACAATATCGTACCGTTGGCCGTCAGGACCGACGCTAATTTCTAAAGCTCGTTCTCCAGCGGGTAACTCCCGGCAGCACAGAATTAAAGATAGCCGATCGCACCACTGGAAAAAAGCATAAGCAGACTCAGCATCCTCCTTTTTAATCTTCAATTCCTTGCGCCATTTTTCTTGATTTTCCAGTTGTTCATCCAAAAACTCGTCCAGTTCCTTCAACTCTCCCCGCTTTCCTTCAATGAGATAGCTCATGTGCATAGAAATCAGCAGGGCTACCCACCTACCACGATATAGCGCATTCTGCGTCATGGCTTTGAGTTTCGGCACACAAATTTCCGTTTGTAGCGTAAAGTCCAAGGGCGCGCCCGCCTCAGTTAGGATGTCTTCTTCCCACTCTTTTTCCAAATCGTCGTGATGGGAAATAGCTGCTATGGTTTCGTACAAGCGAAGGGGAGACTCAGAGCGCTTCCACTGTCCGCCAAGTTGCGCCGCCAGCAAAGCATGGGCGCGGTGATAAATAATTTCCCAACCAGTGGCGGTTAAGTTAGCAATCATGACAATTTTCTCCTTGGTAAGCTGGATTTTTTGGTGAAATAATCGATCGCACTTCGATGAGACATCTGGCACAATTCTGACGGGATAGGCATCAGCCTCCCCTAGACAGCCTATTTACCAGATGTCAGCTTGATTGTTGAGCAGCAACTGTATTAGTAATGCCCAAGGCCCAGATGAAAAAGCACCCGGAGTGATGGATGGATGCTAAATCACAAAAGGTTCGATCGCACTATCCTGCCACTTCCCGCCAAATCGTTCCGCCACCAAAGGTCGGACTCGGAACTTGGGCGGGGACCCATCCAAAACATCAATCCGCAAACACGAATAAGGACGGCGTTTCTGGGAACCTTGACCGCTGCGGCCGACATATAGCAAAGATTCCGCTACCGGGCGGCCGACTTTTTTTCCCTCCGCCGATCGCGCCAACTGATACACTGGATAACCGGAAGCTTCCTCCAACACTGGCCCTTCGACACGCTGACGACGCAGACTGTGCCCGCTTCCCCCACAGACAATCCAATTAATATGAGAATCAGCGTGCCCGGTATCCCCAGTCCGCAGGTATTCCAGACAATGAGCGTGGCCAGTCAGCACTAAATCTACTAACGGACGCCCCCGCAACCCATCCCCAACTTCCCGCGCCACCGCATCGAATACCTCCCGTAAATGCCACCGAACAGCCAAAGTTTGAGCTTGATTCCACTTGGTCGCCTCAGTCACGTAGGGGGGATGGTGCAGGTAAATTACGCGCCCCCGCACCTGGGAATCAGCCCAAGATGCAATCAAACCTCGTTTCAGCCATTCGAGTTGTTCAAAGTCAGTAGCCGCGGTTTGGTCCGGGGAGAGTTGTTTGTCAATATCCATCAGCATTTCGTCAACTTGCGTTAATTTGGCACGCAAGTCATCTAGCTGTTCGGCTTCCGACGGAATTTCCGGCTTCAGACGAGCGGAGGTTTCCAGCATTTCGGTTTTTTCTTGCTCCAATTTCTCCCTTTCTTGTGCCAAATTCCGGCGAAGAAGGTCGCCCTCTTTGGTTTTTGGGAGTGGCAAAGGTTCGTTAAAGGTGTTGGAATCGAGAGCAAAGAAGTCAATGCCCCCACTGCGGAAACTGTAGTAACGGTTGGGTAAGCGGGTAAAGCGTCCTGGTTTGTAGCGCAAGCAGCGGCCGGTGTTGGTTTGAGCCGTGTAGTGGGTGTCTAGGTGGCGATCGAGTTCTCCCGGCAGTTTGTGAGCTTGCAGGTAGTCGAGAAAGGCTTTAGCATAGGCATTGCCGCGATCGGAACCGTGCCAGCCTACATCCAGATCTAACTTTGAGCCTAACAGGTGGCGCAGTGGCTGTGCCGTAGCCGAGAGAATGCCGTAGACGAGGGGTAAGTCGTAATAGTCGTGATTTCCCGGTACTGGTAGGAACGGAAAATTGAATATCATGCGATCGTAGGCAATCCGAGATGGCGTATCGCCACCCACTAGAAACTCGCGATAAGGGCGAATGAAGTTTTGCAAATAGTATTCGCTGGAACCGACTAGATAAACGACATCGCCTGTATGCAGCAGGAAACGGCAATTTTGGCGCTCGTGCAGCATCAGTTCCGCAACTTGGCGCTGGGGGTTGTGGCCCCGGTGGTTGCCGGTGCCACTGTCCCCTGCGACTAAAAACGAAAACTCTGGATCGTCTGGAACTCGATCGTCCAAAATTATCTTAGTTTGGTCGATCGCCCGATCGGCGATCGATTTATCTTGCCACCGTACCCGCTCTTTCATCTTGCGGACTTTTACCGAAATTGGCGGGTCGGACACGAATTTCACGCCACTTCATCTCCCAATAACTTGAGTTCCTAGTTAATAGTGCGACGAGCGATCGAGTTTTTGCATCTCTCTAAAAGCAGAAAATTGACTTAAGACGGGGTTTAAAACCCAGTTTTTTGATCGAGTAGCCCAGCAACTTTTGTCAACCCTTCGCCACAAATCTCGAAGTTTTAATGTTTTAAATTTCCTCTCTCCCCCTGTCTCCCCCCTTATCGCCTTCTGCCTCTGTCTCCCTGAAATGCGAGCAGTTTTGATTGATGAATCATGGCACGATCGCAGCGCATTTTGATACCATTCAATCAAACGGAGGAATCAGGGAATGCACGGGAGGTGCGTAAATGGAACTCTTTGGAGAACAAAAACGGTGCTTGGATTGCTTAGTCACGTCGATCGAACAATTAGGAGGTCGAGTAGACGTTCCCAAGCTTGAGCAGATAGCCGAGCTCATCATTCAAACGATGAGGGGGCCTTGGCGCTATTTTCACACGTCGGAACATATTTTTGAGGTCGGGGGGTCTGTCGATCCGATCGAAGTGTTGGCGGCGCTATTTCACGACCTGGTGTACGTCCAAGTCGATCAGGGAGTAAATTTTAATATCAGTAGCGCCCTTTGTCCTTTTGTCAAGGAGGTGCGATCGCAGTTAGTGATTAGGGATGAAGCCGAACTCCCCAAGGATGCTATGTATGAGCTCGTGGCAGCCGTATTTGGGTTTGTCCCAGGTCAAACTCTCTCTCCCTTTGCCGGTCAAAATGAATTCTTAAGTGCGGTGATTGCAGGGAAATGTTTGGAACCTTTTTTGCTTCCTAGGACGATCGTTCAGATTGCAGCCTGCATTGAAGCTACTATTCCTTTTCGTGGAGTTTCGCCCAGTGGCTTAAGTGCGATCGAACTTTTGCACCAGCGTTTGGCCAATGTAAATCGCGATTTCAATTTAGGATTAACAGATGCAGAACTCTGCGAAATTGTCAAGGGATCGGTCAGATTAGCAAATCGCGATGTCGAGAATTTTGCCTCTCCCAATTCCTCTAACTTCTTAGACAATACTTGGAATTTGATGCCCGAAACCAACCACGAATTGAGCAACGTCAATTCCTATACTGTGGGTGGATATCGCCGCTCCTTGCAAAAAATGGAAGGGTTTTTGAATTTCCTCAAACCCGAACTGGTTTTTCAGCAGTTCATGGAAGAACCGGACGATGAAACCTACACTAACATGATTGCCCGCACCAGAAAGAATATAGCAGTTGCCAAACTGTATTTGGGCATCAAGCTGATTACGATCGCTATTTTAGAAGCCCTTTCCTACCGTTTGGGCCGCGATATTCCCCTTTCTACTATGATGGGAGAATTACGCGCACCGGGCTTTACAACCTCTGCCTTAGAGGATTACTTACCAGAGCGCAATATCGCCTATCCTCTCGAAAATCAGTTACAAAAACAAGTCTTAGATTTGTTAGAGATAGGACGCAATCAAGAATCTCCCTATGATATTAAAAACTCCCCTGTTTCTACGTTTATTATCAAATCTATTGGCTTTGCAGAAACTGACACCTTTTTGAAAAAAGCTCACGATTTTTTCGCAGGTCATATTTCTTCAGAAGAACTTCTCTCCTACTGCGATGCCGAGGTTATTGACACCATAGCATCAGGAGTTATGAAACTTTTTGATAGTAGAAAGATAGCTTTAGGGAAAGTTCAATTAGCACATAAGGTGATTTCTTAGAATATCATTCATTAGGCGAGCAAATTTGATATCTTCTCATCCCCCTTTTTTTTTAATTTTTGACCTTCTTCCCCCTTTTTTTAGGGGGAAGAGGGGGGATAGAAGCACTGATTATTATCCAACCCCTAGGGGTTAAGTAGTCTCATTCTTTTCGATAATGATAGTCATGTGAGCTACTAAAGCACCGATCGCCCCTACTGCTGCAATCACTGGAAACAACGCCGCACCGATCACTCCACCGACTACTCCCACCGTCAGAGGCACTTCTATCAATATCCGCCCCTCTTCATTTTTGATAATTATCCGGCGGATATTGCCTTCGTGAATCAGTTCTTTAACTTTAGCAACCAAATCATCACCATTAATCTTTAACTCCTCAACGGTCACTTTTTGCTGAGTATAAGCAGGGGTTTCTAGAGGTGGTACTTCCACACCACTAACTTTTTGGGGCGAAACTTTAGTGCCTACAGGTATCGAGTCAATTTCTCTTTCGCCGACTTGTTCTTGTTCGCGGTCTGTGTATGTGTCCATTCTTTCTTCTCCCTTCCTTTAGGTATTTTTTTTATATAATTACTCTAATTAACACCTAAATTGTTGTTAAGTCATCTTTCTTTTGGCTGATATTAACCAGAGCAAAAGTTATTCAGAGAATCATTCCCTCAGCAGCAATTAAGATTCGTCTCCACTCCTGTCTCTAGCCCTATCGCCTTCTCACCCCATCCCCCCCTGGGCAGGGCTATTTCACTCTTGGTAGGGGCCGTGCCCCCGTGCCGGCCCTCATTGGCTGTGATGGAGGGTAGTCTAGGGACTGGGCGGGCACCATAGGTGTCAACTTAACTTCTAACCCAGTCAGAGACTGCTGTTTAACTATTAAATCTAGATCCCCCCTAGCCCCCCTTAAGAAGGGGGGAACAAGAACTTGCTCAAAGTCCCCCTGCCCCCAGTTCCTTGTGCCAATAGGCTAACTGTCTACCCCTCGCCCCCGCATTGCCCCAGCTCGAAAAAGCCTCTAATCCAGACAGAAAAAGGATTAGAGCTAGATTTTTAATGCTGACTGCTTCCGACTCAGCGACTGTGCAAATTGAAAAAGTGACATTGTACTGAAATGGCGATCGACTCATAGTTAATACACTTAGCACATCTAGTTCGGTAAATCGCCCATGAAAATCCTCACTTCCTACCCTCAAATTCGGCTCGAATCAAACTCTGTGAAATCGTCCGAAAAAGTCGCGCCGCCTGAAGTTCCCACCGTTAATATCCTAGAGTTTTTAATGAGAATTGCCTAAACAAAAACAGGAAGAAGAAGAAATTATGCTCCAACTTTTATCAAAACCCAGCCAACTGCAACAAGTCGAAGTTTCTATTGGCAAAAAGCCAGGTAAAATAGACAAGTTTCCTTTTTCTTCCCGTTTAATTTCAGTGTCAGATTTGCCAGCGACAGAATTTGAATATCAAGTAGGGGGAAGTTTGCCCCCAAATTCTCCTACCTATGTCACCAGGGCTGCCGATCGCGAACTTTACAAATCTTTAAAAGCCGGTGAGTTTTGCTATGTACTAACTTCCCGACAAATGGGAAAGTCGAGTTTGCGCGTACAAGCAGCCCGTCGCTTGCAAGCAGAAGGTACTGTCTGCGGTACTGTTGATATTACTGGCATTGGCACTACCGAGATGACTCCCATGCAGTGGTATGCGGGTTTTACTGGGACTCTCGCCAACAGCTTTAAAATTAAGTCGATCAATTTTAGGACTTGGTGGCGCGATCGAGAACACTTACCACCAGTATTAAGATTAAATGAATTTATCGAACAAGTATTACTTCCTTCCACAGAACGCAATATAGTTATTTTTATAGATGAAATTGACAGCGTTCTTTCCCTCAATTTTTCCAGCGATGATTTTTTTGCAATGGTCCGAGGATGCTACAATAAACGCGCTGAAAATCCAGAATATAACCGCCTTACTTTTGCTTTGTTTGGAGTCACGACTCCTCAAGATTTAATTGCTGATAAAACCAGAACCCCGTTTAATATAGGTCGCCCCATTGAACTCAAAGGATTTGCCCTCGACGAAGCAATCCCTTTAGCTCAAGGATTTTCAGAACAAATAGAAAACTCCCTAGAAGTGCTCAAAGAAATCTTGGAATGGACGGGAGGACAGCCTTTTCTTACTCAAAAATTTTGTAAATTAGCTTCGGAAAAATTAGGAACATCAACAAGTAATGACAGCGGAAATAACCCTAAATATCGAGTTGCTAACACTCAATTATTCATGGCAGATTTAGTGCATTCCAGTGCCCTCAACAACTGGGAATTTCAAGATGAACCGGAACATCTGAAAACAATTCGCGATCGCCTCCTGAGAAATCCGCAGCGCACGGCTCGTTTGCTAGGACTTTACCAAGAAATTTTGTCAAATCTCACATCTGTTAGTATTCTCAATAACAGGCAAGATAGCTGTTCCATAAACACTGAATTTGATGGTGGGGTAGGCACGGAACTAGCCTTAGTTCAAGATAGTCCAGAAAAAATGGAATTATTACTTTCAGGTTTAATCGTCAAAGATGGACAAAGACTAAGAGTATATAATCCCATTTACGCCTCAGTTTTTAACCAAGAGTGGATACAGAAAGAATTAGCCAAACTGCGACCCTACTCGGAGTCGATCGCCGCTTGGGAAGTCTCCAATCATACCGACACTTCCCGCTTGCTGCAAGGTAGAGCGCTAGCAGAAGCGTTAAGCTGGGCCGCAGACAAAAGCTTGGGCGATCGAGATTATCAATTTCTGTCAGCCAGTCAAGAATTAGAAAACGTCCAAGTACAAAAAAAGTTATCCATAGAAAAAGCAGCCTCAAAAATATTAACCGAAGCCAATTTAGTCTTGACAAAAGCTCAAAAAAAAGCTAAGACAACAATCCAATTCAGCTTGCTAGGACTCGCTACCATTACTACGATTGCTACCGGCATTATAAATCACGCCCAACGAGTCACCCAACAAATAGAAAATCAAAAAAAACAAGCCATTATTGCTCAAATAGAAGCCCTCAACTCTACAGCCGATATTTCCCTAGCCTACGACCAACTAGGAGCTTTAATTGCCGCAGTTAGCGCCGGAAAAAAACTTAGAGAAATATACGCCTCTCCAGGACTCAAAGCACAGACATTAAATAGATTACACCATACGATCGATGCAGTGCGAGAACGCAATCGTTTGGCGAACGGACACACAGCTAGCTTTAGCCCGGATGGTAAGTTAATTGTTAGTGTCGGCGACAATTACAGTGTGAAAGTTTTTCAGCCAAACGGCAAGCTGATTTTGACGTTACCTGGACATAAACAGTCAGTTAGTGAGGTGGTATTCAGTCCTGATAGTAAGTTAATTTCTTCCACAAGTTTTGATAAAACTGTCAGAATTTGGCGCAGAGATGGCAGTTTGCAGCAAATTCTCAAAGGACACCAAGATTTAGTTTGGAGCGCTAGTTTTAGCCCTAAATTAGAACAAATTGCTAGTGCCAGTTCTGACAAAACTATTAAAATTTGGAATTTAAATGGAGTTTTGCAGCAAACTCTGACAGGTCATACTAGACCGGTAACATCAGTGAGGTTTAGTCCCGATGGAGAGATGTTAGCTTCCACCAGTCAAGATAAAACTATAAAACTTTGGAAACGCGATGGGAACAAGCAATTTAGACTTCATAAAACTCTTGTAGGACACAAAGATGAAGTGTGGGGCTGTAATTTTTCACCAAATGGCGAGATGATTGCGAGTGCGAGTCACGACTGGAGTGTCAAACTTTGGAATACTGAAGGAAAGTTACTCAAATCTTTAGCCGATTCTACAACGGGTGTGGGTAGTGTTAATTGGAGCCCTGACAGCAAAACTGTGGCTGGGGGGAGTATGGATGGTAAGGTAAGAATTTGGCGCGCGGATGGTACTTTGCTGCAAACTTTGAAGGGACATCTTGCGGATGTGTGGAGTTTGAGTTTTAGTCCCGATGGCAAAACTTTAGCATCTGCGGGTAAAGATTCGTCGGTAAGGGTATGGAATCTGGATGCTACGACAGTGGAAGCTGGGGAACTTGACAAATTGCTGACTATCGGATGCGATCGACTCAGAGACTACCTACAATACAATCCGAATGTTGAAAAAGACCGACATTTGTGCGATCGCAAACAGAAAATCAATATACCTGATTTTTTCAATAAGTAGCGTATCTAAATCCCATTTTATTACTTCTTGCTTCTTGCTTCTGATTCAAAATCGGCAAACCCACTTCCACAAAGGATGACTAGGCCCCTGTTGGCGAATGCGGCTAACTTGTTGTTCCAAACGCTGTTTTTCTCGTATTGGTAATCCTCGCGCAATATTGCGACCTTGCCAAGTTAGCACTCCCAAAGTCATCCCCAAGCACAAACCCAAACCGAGAGTTGGCCAGCGGTGAAAGTATAAACCGTAACGCACCGCAGCCCAAGTAAAGTTTTCGATCCACAAAGCAATTTCATCGCGTAAAGCCCAAATACTCAAAGAACCGACGCTAAGCCACAAAAATATTACAGTTAACCAGCGACCGTATACTGTTAGTTTATGGAGCCTTTGGACTTCGATTTGAAAATTCGGATCGCTGTCATTAGTCATTGTTATTGGTTATTGGTTATTGGTTATTGGTTATTGGTTATTTGTTATTTGTTATTGGTTATTGGTTATTGGTTATTGGTTATTGGTTATTGGTTATTGGTTATTGGTTATTGGTTATTGGTTATTGGTTATTGGTTATTGGTTATTTGTTATTTGTTATTTGTTATTGGTTATTTGTTATTTGTTATTGGTTATTTGTTATTGGTTATTTGTTGTTTGTTATTGGCGGTTCCTGGCCTTCGACTCTTCCACTAGGCTGCGGTAGGCGCGTGGGAAGGGTCGAAGGGTCGAAGGGTCAACAGTCAACTAAACTTCATCAGATGGACTCATGGCTTCTACAGGGACTGGGATAGAGTTGCCCGTGCGACTGCGCCACCAAGCTAGCAGCGTACTAGCAATGAAAATACTGGAATATGCACCAGCAATAAAACCCACAATCAAAGCTAAAGCAAAGTATTTGAGAGTTTCGCCACCAAACAAAAAGATAGAAAACAGTGTCAGTAGCGTAGTCATTGTCGTGTTAATCGACCTTCCAAGGGTCTGGATCACAGCATCATCGACAATTTGGTCGATCGACAAACCGGGATTTAGCTTAATTACTTCACGCACGCGATCGTAAATTACTACTGTATCGTTAACAGAAAAACCGATAATTGTCAAGAGAGCAACCACAAATAAACTGTCTACTTCTATGCCTAGAACTAAACCCAAAAATGAAAAAATACCCAGAGTAATTAACACATCGTGGAACAGGGCAACAAAAGCAAAAAAGGCATAATCTAACTGAAATCGGAATGTCAGATAAATAGTAATGCCTGCAAAAGAGAGAAATAAAGCCAACAATCCCGAAGTAAATAATTGTTTACCGAGGGTAGGACCTACCGTATCAATTTGAGTAGATTTAGGGGCAAAGTCACCTATTTTTTCACTCAAAGCTGTTTGCAACTTAGTCCGCTTTTCCACATCCAAAGTTTTCGTTCTTAGCGATAAACCTCGCTGTTCTTTGCCGACAATTTGAATGGTACTACCGGCTAAACCTTGGGTATCGAGGACTTCCCGGACAGCAGCAAGATCGATGGGTTTACAATTTTCTGGTTTCGTGCAGTCAAGTTCAAATTGTAGCCTAGTGCCACCGATAAAGTCCAAACTAGGGCGTAGGGGTGCGCGGATGTCGGGACGAGTCCAAGAAATCGCCATTGAGACTATACCCGCAAGGATAATCGCGGCGGAAATACTCCACCAGATCGATCGCTGTTTGATTACACTGAATTTCATAAGTTGAAGGAAGAAGGAAGAGGGAAGAAGGAAGAAGCAAGAAGGAAGAAGGAAGAAGCAAGAAGGAAGAAGGATGGGGGATGAGGGATGAGGGATGAGGGAAGAAGCAAGAGGGAAGCAATCAGTAGTTAACTTTTAAGTAAGTCCACCTAATTAAACGTAAGATACAGGTGGCTCAAAAGCTTGCTGTATGAGCATTCTTCACCTCGATCTTCTTGCTTCTTCCTTCTACTTAACTGTTAACTATTGGCAGTTTTCGACAAATTAGGACAGAACCATTCAGGTTTGCGCAATTCTGGAAAGCCTAAAACTACCAACATCAGAGTGCGGCTACAAGTGATAGCAGTAAACATACTGACTGCGACACCCAAGGCTAGCGTTACAGCAAACCCTTTCACTAAACCAGCACCCAAGTAGAACAGCGCAGCACAAGCAATTAGTGTTGTGACGTTACCATCTAAAATGCTAGAAAAAGCCCGGTAAAAACCTGATTCTACAGAACGGTATAGAGTTTTTCCAGCCCGCAACTCTTCTCGCGTGCGTTCAAAAATCAGCACATTGGCATCCACAGCCATACCAATGCTGAGCACAAAACCAGCAATTCCCGGTAGTGTTAAAGTTACTCCCAACAGCACGAAAGCAGCCCAAGTTAGCAAAGCATAAATTAAGAGGGCAATATCTGCAATTACGCCAGGGAGTCGATAGTAGGCGATCATGAAAATCAAGACTAAAACTAAACCCCCAATCCCTGCGGTGATACTGCTTTGAATACTGTCTTTACCCAAACTAGCACCGACTGTGCGGTTTTCAATAATTTCTACGGGTACTGGTAAAGCACCACCGCGCAGTTGCACTCCTAAATCGTTAGCTTCTTGCGCTGTAAAACGACCTTGAATTACGGCATTTCCTCCTGTAATTCCTGTTTGGGCAAATTCCACGCCAACTACAGGAGAACTAATCATTCTTTCATCTAGAAAAATGCCTAGAGTCCGTCCGGTTCCGGCTAAATTTTTAGTAAGTTCGCCAAATAATTCGCCTCCTTTGGTGTCGAAGCGGAGAGCGACATTCCATTCGTTACCAGTGGGTTGAGCTTGAGCATCCTTCAGGTTGCTTCCGCCGAGTTCACTACTTTTGTATAGTTTCGAGATTGCCTCATTACTCCTTTTCAAAGCAGCTTGATTTTCTTTAAATGCTGCCTCATTGGGGGTAGTTTTTAATGCTGCTTGTTTGGCGAGTAATTCCTGCTGCAACTGCCTCTCAATGGCTAATTGGGCTTCTGTTCCTGGCAGTTGTTCCCGGAATTCTAGCTTGGCGGTGCCGCCCAAAACTCGTTCTGCTTGCTGGGGGTCATTTACTCCGGGCAATTGTACGAGAATTTGGTCTTCTCCTACTGTTTGTACTAAGGCTTCGGAAACTCCCAAACCGTTGACGCGATTTTCTACGATGCGTCGTACTGCTTCTAACATTCCCTGGTCAATTTTGGGGATGGTGGGGGTAGTTTTGACTTGAATTGTGAGTTGTGAGCCTCCTTGCAAGTCTAATCCTAGCCGCGTAGGAAGTGTTACTATGACAGTAATGGCGGCGATGATTAAAACAAAAATTAGGGCTAATACTGAACGTTGTTTTTGCATATTTAATTATTTGTTATTGGTTATTTGTCATTGGTTATTTGTTATTTGTTGTTCGTTGTTTGTTGGTTGTTATGGGTTATTGGTTGTTTGTTATTTGGTTAATTGTTAATTGTTAATTGTTATTTAGTTAATGACCACTAACCAATAACCACTAACCCATAACCAATAACCCATAACCCATAACCCATAACCCATAACCAATAACCAACAACCAATGACTATTTATACTCGTAGGGCTACCATTTTTTGGACGGCTTCGATAATTTGAGCTGGCTGTACAATTGTCAGTCTTTCCAAATTACCGTTGTATGGTGTGGGGATATCTTGTGATGAAAGTCGCAAAACTGGTGCGTCGAGTTCGTCAAAGTAGCGATCGCTAATTGAGGCAATTAATTCAGCACCGATGCCTCCTGTTTTCATGCACTCCTCCACAATAATTACTTTGTGGGTTTTGCGAATGGATGCACCAATGGTCTCCATGTCAAGGGGTTTGAGAGAAATTAGGTCGATTACTTCTGGATCGCAACCCTCTTTTACGAGTGCGGGCACGGCTTGCATGACGTGATGTCTCATCCGGGAATAGGTCAAAATTGTGACATCTTTGCCCGATCGCACTATTTCTGCTTTGTCCAGTGGCACTAAATATTCTGTTTCTGGCAAATCTTCTTTCAAGTTGTAAAGGAGAACGTGCTCGAAAAACAGGACGGGATTATCATCGCGGATGGCTGATTTTAAAAGGCCTTTGGCATTGTAAGGGGTCGAACAGGCAACGATTTTTAGACCTGGGACTGCTTGGAAATAGGCTTCTAGTCGCTGAGAGTGTTCGGCGCCTAGTTGCCGGCCCACGCCACCGGGACCGCGAATTACCATGGGCATTTTGAAGTTGCCGCCGGAGGTGTAGCGCAGCATTCCAGCATTGTTGGAAATTTGGTTGAACGCCAGGAGCAAAAAGCCCATGTTCATGCCTTCGATGATCGGCCGCAATCCTGTCATTGCTGCCCCTACTGCCATGCCTGTAAAGCTATTTTCGGCGATCGGGGTATCGAGGACGCGGAGGTCGCCGTATTTATTGCAGAGGTCTTTGGTGACTTTGTAAGAACCGCCATAGTGGCCTACGTCTTCGCCGAGTACGAATACAGCGGAGTCGCGGGCCATTTCTTCGTCTAGGGCCTCGCGGAGGGCGTTGAACAATAAGGTTTCTGCCATAGGAGGTGAATGATTGCAGGAGGGTTAGATTAGAATCTTAACCTTTTGGGGGTGTGGATTTGAATGCGATCGCAAATTCGGCAGTTAAAACCTGAGATTTTGCCAATCTTTATCATAACATTTGTCTTATGTCAATGAATATTTAAGTTAAAATAATACTAACTTGCCTGCCCGCAGCAATCGTACAAGAGAGAACCGAGCTTGGTGCAAAGACAAAGGCATTAGAATCAGTGGACCGCCTTTAGGAAGGCCTCCAACCAATATCAGCAAAGAAAAAAAGAAGCAAGGGTTGGAAGATGAGAGAATTCGCAATGCGATTGAGGGAAAGTTCGGACAAGGTAAACGAAGATTCGGTCTGAATCGGATCATGGCAAAACTTGATAATACTTCTGAAACAGTCATTGCGATTACTTTTTTAGTCATGAACCTTTCTACCTGGTGGCGCCGGGTTTTTTGTGTGTTTTTATGCCGTTCGGGGAAAACAATGCCTGTTTTTGGGCTGCACATAATCTGGGGTTATGCTTTACTCAGAATGATGAAACATCAAGGTTGGATATTTATAGCTCACAACAAACAACGAAATAAAAAGTGAGTAGTGAGTGGGGAACGTGTGATATTGTTTTTGAAACGAAGATGTGAGGGTGAGTATCAACTATGAATACACTTGTTTTCAAAACTTTAGTAGTTACGCTAACTGTTTTAGTTAGTGGACTGACGCCGACAGCGATCGCCCAGACCGTCGATTCCCCTATTACCGATCGACCAACTGCTTCACCAGCCAACAGCGAGGAAACCGATCCTCAAATAAATGTACAAGCAGAGGCACTCCCAGAGTCAGTAGTTAGCGCTGAAAATGTTGGGGATAATTCCCTCAACGGCGTGTTGCTCCCAACCACTACTAACCAAGAAATACCAACGCAGAAAGCCGAAGATTTCAATCAATATCTAAGTCTAAATCAGGACAGAGGATCTTCGAGGGCCAAGGAAAATTCCCTAGTTTCCAATCCATCGCCAGAGAACACATTGACGGAACAGGTAATTCCTATCTCTGGACAAACAGCAGAACTTCCACAACAGGATACCTCACTCTTTGATAATATATTGCCAGCAAGGGGAAAAACCGTCAACCCCCTCTTTGACAAAAAAACATCAGAGGACAACACATCGATCGACCAAGTGACCTCAGTCTCCCAGCTATCCGACGTGCGGCCAACGGATTGGGCATTTCAAGCATTACAATCTCTAGTCGAACGGTACGGTTGTATCGCGGGATATCCCGACGGCACATTTCGCGGCAACCGGGCAATCACCCGCTACGAATTTGCCGCTGGCTTAAACGCCTGCTTGGATAAAGTGAGGGAGGTAATTACCGCTGGAACGACAAACTTAGCTACCAAAGAAGACTTGGCAGCCGTCCAACGGCTGCAAGAAGAATTTGCAGCCGAATTAGCAACCCTGCGCGGGCGTGTAGATACCCTGGAAGCTCGCACGGGCGAACTCGAAGCCAACCAATTCTCCACCACCACAAAGCTGACGGGTGAGGTGTTGACTTATCTGGGAGATGCTTTTGGCAAAAATGCTAGCGAAGCGAATAACACTACATTGGGCTATCGACTCCAACTCAACTTGAATAGCAGCTTCACGGGTAAAGACAGCTTGTTTGTCAGTCTGGAAGCCACAAATTTAAGGCCACTTAACACAGCTACCGAATTTCCGCAAGGTCGTCTCAGCGGCCCGACTGATGAAACTCGTTTCCTGTCATCCGACATATCAGGAAATGGAACTTTGAATTTGATCGGATTGGGATACCGCTTCCCAGTGGGTGACAAACTGCTAGTTTCTTTAAATGCCTTTTCTAGCAATCGGTTACTTTCAGCACCCCTGAGTCCATTTGCCAGTCCGACGACAGGAGCTCTATCGTACTTTGGTTCAATGAACCCGATCCTGTACCCCGCCATTCAGCAGACAGGGATTGGCGTACAGTGGAAAGCAACTCCGTGGTTGAACTTCGATTTCGCCGCCGGCAGCGAATCCCGGACAAACGACCCGACTGTAGGTCTCTTCAGTGGTGGCTACAGTGGTTCTGTACGAACGATCTTCACTTTCAACAAGCTCAATCTTGCTTTAAATTATATCCACTTCTATTCTCCTCAATTTGGGGCTGATACGGCGAGTGGTAGTAACGCTGCCAAAGTTGTGGGGGCTGGGCCCGTTGTCGGCAACGCATATCTTCCTGGAATCTCCTATCGAGTCTCCCCGACTTTGGGGTTAAGCGGTTCTGTTGGTTTGATTAAGGCTCGTGCCTTGGGCAATGGTACTAAGGGAGATGCTAATGTGTTGGACTATCGTTTTTCTATGGCTTTTTATGACATAGGTAAAAAAGGTAACTTAGCTGGTATTGTTTTTGGGGTGCAGCCCAGGCTGGCGGGTACGAGCAATGGGGCGATCGCTCAAGCGATTGGTTTACCCGCAGGACAACGCCGCGATCGCGACACGGGATTTCACATCGAAGCCTTTTACACCCATCTACTGACCGACAATATCACTATTACCCCTGGTATAATCTGGTTGACCGCCCCCAACCATGACGATCGCAACCCGGATGTTGTTGTGGGAGTAGTGAGAACAACCTTCTCTTTTTAACTTAAATAACCTATCAAGAGTTTCCGATGAACCAACAAGTTTTAGCAGTAATTGAGAAAATCAGTGTCCTTGGTGGCGAACAGTACGGGGAAAGTGCTTGGCGAAATCCAATTCGCAAAGACACCGGCCCAATTTTGCAAGCACTTGTGATGGCATCCCAACCCAAGACTGTCCTTGAATTAGGCACTGGTTATGGTCTTTCTACTTGTTATCTAGCATTGGGAAATAGCGAAACTATCATTCATACGGTCGAGTTTGATAGTGCTGTAGCCGAGGAAGCTAATAAACACTTTGAATTAGCGGGAATTTCCCATCGAATTAAACAGTGGGTGTGTCCTTCTTCTGAGGCAATTTCCAAAATCCCCGAGGAGATTCCTGTGCCAGATTTTGTGTTTATAGATCACGCGAAACGGCCTTATAAAGACGATGTTTCTGCTATTATCGAAAGCTGTGGTGGTAAGCAGATACTTCTGGTTGCTGATAATGTGGAAGATCGGAAGCACGAACTTGCTGATTTTCTGGAGTGGTTTCCGTCAATTGCCCTCAATTTAACGATTATTTCGACTCAATGTGGTTTGCTGGTTGCGTCGATATAATTAGGGTTTTGCTGAATCAGCAGGCAGAAAGTTGGCCACCCATAAGCTGTTCTCCATTTAAACCAGTAACTCGTGGCGTAGGGTGCGTCAGCTAGAACCCTTACGCTGAAACGGAAAACCTTGTACGGGCGAATGGCAAGAGATCCCCTACGCACCCTACGCCCCTAAGTTTAAATGCCGAACAGCTTACCGTCCGTCAATGAAAATGCCAAATCCGGCTTAAACACCTCCTTTATCCCTTAGTCTGCTCCGGCAGACTTCGTTTGTGTAGTAGTGGTTTCAACCGCCGAATCACAAAAAGGGTGGCAAACTCGGATTTGGTATTATTAAATCATAACAGAAAATGAAACAGATTGTAGACTCCTTATAGTTATAGCAACCGCCAAGGTTGTTAGGGTATTTAAGAACATTGCTCCCTTCGACTCCGCTCAGGGATCGATGACCTTCTTCGCCTTGGCGACGGCTATAACTTGCTTTCCCAGCAATCTGCATGATTTTTCCTAGAAAAAGTGCTCTGAGTTAATTAGTCACTTATTTGAGCGCTGGCTTTGCAGTTTCTGGGTGAAGCAATTGTTTTTCAGTGAATTCTCGATCGAGAGTTAGAGAATTATTCTCATCACTTTCAGGGAGAATCCGAATATCTTGTGCGGGCGCCCCGAGTTTAACCCCTTCTTGCTCAAACCTTGTTTGGATTGTGCGGATAATATCGGCTGATACCTTCCAAAATTCGTCGGTTTTTGCCCAGCCGCTAGCCTTCAGATTAATGTATTCGTCTTCTAGGTCAAACACAAAAGTTGAAGGCGCTGGCTCTTCCAAAATTTGAGGGTGGGATTTGAAAATGTCTACGAGCACTTTCTCTATATTTGTCACATCTTGATCGAAGCTAATCCGAAAGCTAAATCTAACTTTGCGAATGTCACTGGTGGTGAGGTTTTCTATCGTGTCACTCCAAACAGTGTTGTTGGGAACAGTAAACATCTGACCCCCAAATCCTTTGATTTTGGTATTGGCTAAACTGATGGAATCTACCCACCCCCATAGGGAGCCGATTTTCACTTCATCACCGACATCAAAGGGTTTGTAAAGCATCAGCATCAAACCACTGGCAAAGTTACCAAGGTTGCTTTGCAAAGCAAAGGCAAAGATAAAACTCGCGCCCCCAAGTACAGTCAAAACAGGCGCGAGACTAACCTCTAGTGCTGTCAAAGCTAAGAGTACGCCAACTACAATTCCCCCTCGATTGATGACAACAACGGTAAATTGGCGCATCAATTTGGAGGTATTAGAAAGTTTCAGCAGCTTGCTAATCACGAAGCCCACTATTTGAGAAACGATCGCGGAAGCCAAGACAATACCGACAAATTTACCGATATTACTGACCCAACGCAAACCACCTTCATCTGATTTGAACCAACTGAGGACTCTGACGCCTAGACCTTCAGTATCCTTCACATCAATTTCGGCTTTAGTGATAGCTTCAATGTATTTGCGGTAATATTTGGAGTCCCCACCTTTGCGGTCTAATTCTTCTAAAATCACGTTGAAGCGGTCTACAACGGCTGTTCGCCCAGACTGGAGATTGGTAGCATTGACCACCAGTTGGTTCTTCAATGCTGATTCATCTTTAGCATTCGCTTGCAACTTGTCTGACGTTTTTGCAAGCTGCCCTTTTTTGTCTTGGTTTGCTTGACTGTTAGCAGCAGCAGACGAACCCGCAGTTCCTGTTTCACCGCCAGTCTTGATTTTCGTGTTTTCAAGGGTGCTTGTGGCTTCATCGAGCTTCTGAGCAGATTTTTCCGCAGCGCCTGTACCACCAGTGGTAGAAGCCCCGCTAATCGCTTCCCGCGCTTTTTTGACTTGTGCGGTAGCCTCTTCTAATTTTTTTGTGGCTTCCTGGTATTCCGGCGATTTGGGATCGGCAATAGCTTTTTGGGCTTTTTCTGCGTCCTCATCGGCTTTGATCGCCTTGTCTAGCGCGTCAATTTTTTCAGTAGCCGCAGTGTATGCCGGCGAGTCTGGGGCTATTTTCTCTCGCTCTTGTTTCGCTTCGTCGAGGGTTTGTTTGGCCCGATCTACTTCGCCTGTTTTCTCGGCTTTTTTCAAGGCATTGTTTAGGGTATCGTCCTGTTTAAGTTCCTTTTTGGTTTTAGTTGCTTCTTTGAGCCCTTCCTGGGCTTTTTTGAGTTTGTCTTTAGCTTCTTCTGCCTTTTTAGTGGCTTCTTTGTATTCTGCTGAGTCTGGGGCAGCGCTCTTGAGAGCTTTTTCGCTTTCTTCTAGTGCTTTCTTAGCTTCGTCTAGGGAACCTGCAACTTCTTGTTGTTTGTTGATGGAGCGATTTTGACGCTTGATGGCGATTTCGGCATCGCTAATTTCTTTGACTTTGTTTTGGAGCAACAATTCCCACGCTGCGGCTTCGTTTTGGAGTTCATCCAAAGTGAGCGGCTTGACTAGCAGTTGCAATTCCTCAACTGGAATTTCAGGATCTTTAGTCGTAACTGCTGCTTTGGGATCTGCTTTTGGTGGAGGCTCAATTTTCTCAGCTTTAGGTGAGGCTGTGGCTTCCTCTGATGCTGTGGCTGCGGCTTCTTGCGATCGCGCCGGCATTCCCCAGAGTGCGAAACAACTAACAACTCCGATCAAAAAAATTGCACGGACTCTCTTGGGTAACATTTTATTGTTTTTCATGAAAATATTTTTCCTGATTTGACATTTCTTTAACTCACCCACTCTCTATAACCTCAAGGAAAAACAGGGCTAATTTGATGTTTGATTGAGCGGTCAACAACTAACCGCTTTGCCCGATCGCCTCTCATTTTAGATTTCCGTTTTTCGGCGCGATAAACTAATTTGTCATCCCAGTCACCTTTGGGTTGAGATTACTGGTAATTGCCATCATCTATTAAGGCTATTTTTATTTAAATTGTTCGCAATTTAATCACCACTTTCAAAACCTATATTTAGTGTCTTGATAGTACCATAGCTGACACAACATTTCAAGTACCGATCGCTACTTCATTAAGATTTGTGTCTTTGGCGATCGGACCGGAGAATGAAACAGCCCTGGGCTTTCCCCACTGCAAAAACGCACTCAACGCAGGCTCATTTTGCTCGTCCAAAAAACGAATTGCATAAGTAGGGCTTGCTGAATAATCGATCGCTTTCTGGCGATCGGGAGTGATTGATTATTCAACCAGAGTGAAAGATGAGTTTTTCCTGTCTCATATGTGGCTATGCACGGGTTTTGATCTATTTTACCTGTTTTTCACGGCGATCTGACTCTCGATCGCACGCTCTCTTAACCCAGACCACGTAATATGCGATCGATTATTCAGCAAGCCCTAATTAATTCTGTCCAACTACTTATACACCGTGGTCAAAACAGGCGTATGAATAGTGTCAGTAAAGGAATGAGTAATTGCTGCATAGAATCCTAGATCAAGATAATTAGCCTGTAGTATCCTCCGCAGAGCACTTCTCTTGGTTAATCCAGCTTGGACAACTCAGGTTGCTCTGACTTAGAAAACTCAGGTTGCTCTGAGAATGGCTTGAGAATCATCAAAATTATTCCTACTAGCACCATCGCTGCACCAGCAAAGCTGAATATACCAAAAGTTTCCCCTAACAACCAAAATGCAAAAATTGCTCCGAAAACAGGTTCTAATGACAAAAGCACCGCTACTTCTTGAGCTGAAATCCAAAGCTGTGCTGTAGTCATCAGTAAAGTCATAAGAGCGCTGCCTACGATGCCGAGATAACTAAGCCAGCCTAGATTCATTTCAATTGCTTCTATTTGTCCCAAAAGCCCAGGAGCGGCCCATAGTAAGCTCAATGCAGCTATAACCCAGATTTGGACAGCCGTCAGTGTCAAAGACGGGTGGCGAGCAGCAATCTTTTCACGTAGGAGGATATAGGCTGAGTCAGCGATCACAGAGCCGAATAACCATAAACTACCGCTTAGGGGATCGCCACCTTCCCAAGACATCATGACAATTCCAGTAAAAGCCAATATTGCTGCCAACAGCACATCTATCTTAAAGCTCTGACGAAACACGAGTTCAAATAGGGTGACAAAAACGACATTAAATCCAAAAATAAATGATGCCTGATGAGCTGAAATAGTTTCAAGCCCAATGGTAGAAAAGGCAAAAACTCCGAATAATAAAAGCCCAAGTATTGCTCCTTCTCTAACTAGACAAAGATTAAGTTTGCCAATAAATGGCAGGAAAATTATTGCAGCAATTGTAAAGCGCACAGCTAATTGAGTTTCAGGATTCAGGTTCACGAGAGCCTCTTTGATCGCCGAAGAAGTTGAACCCAGAATCATAGCAACAGCAATAACTGCCAAAATACCTTTCGTGCGATCGCTAGTTTCTTTTATCAAATCCATATTTATCAATATAATTGAAAAAATTAATCACAAGTACACAATGAAAAATGAAGACGGTTTACTGATTTTGCATTTGATTACTTAACATCAATGAAATGAGCGAGTTCGGAAAAACCGTATTCTTCCAGCTTACTATCTCGTTGAACATCACAAGTCGTACAGTGAAATGACCCTCCGAAGGTATAAACGTGGCGAAAATCAACAGGAATGACTTTAAAACCTAAATCCTGCAAAAGTTTTTGAGTAGGTTCTTCTTGCCGTTCAACGATAACACGCTCTGTGTCTAACATCAGAAGATTCATACTCACCCACTTACTGGCAATGGGCAACTTCCAATAGTCAGGAGTTGTCGGTAAAGCAGTTTCAACTAAATCCCAGCCTGCCTTCTTAAAAAATTCTGGGTTGTAGGGCGGCCGCATAGGATTAATTAAGGCGACTCCAGGTTTCAGGGGAACCAGAGAAGCATCAATGTGCATCGGGTTAAAATCCTTGAACTTCACTGTGTGTACTCTGTATTCTTCCCCTAAATGGTTTCTTAGCCATGTAATTCCCATTTCATTAGTAACATGACTGCGCTGCACAAATATATCCCGCCCAAACCGCACGATATCTGCTGCATCAAAGCAAGGTTCAAATTCTGTGGTAACGTAACGTCCTTGTTGGACTAATGCTTCTCTCTCTTCGGGGGATTTAGCAGCAAACTCAAAATCATAAAGTTCATTGGACATCAGAGGTTTGGGGGCAGTTGTCCACTTGGCGTCTTGCTTGAGATAATCTTTCATCAGGGAGCGATAGGCACGATATTCAAAGAAGCGCGATCGCCATGCCATCGGTGCTTCAATAATCTCATTGCCGATGACAATCAAGATATCGCGGGGCATAGCTGCATAAAGACCGGATGCTTCAAAGTCTGGGGTTTTATAGGGTTGTGAGAAATCGATTGCATCGGGACGTTTGACTTTAACTCCCTCGGCTTGCAAAATATAGCAAAATTCTTCAAGTTCTTTAGCTGCTGCTTGAACTAACTCTTCTGGAAAAGGTTTACCTGCATATTTGTTGAAAAAGTCTTGATATTGGGGAGGAAGATCAACATCAAGACAAGGTTCGCTTTCAGGTACAGAAGCGCCTTCTATACGACCTACTATTACTTCTTTTAGTAAGTCCCATTCATTATGGCTGTTAACAACTGGAAATGTTTGAGCAATTGATTTCATTTACTTCTTTCTATTTTTGAGGATTTTACTACCAATTTTACAGAACAGTTCAACGTTGTTGTCAATCTTTACATTTAGGGGTAGAGTAATCATTATTTAATTGGGGAATGGGGCATTGGGAATGGGGCATTGGGAATTAGAACCAATAACCAATAACAACCAACCAATGACTAATGACTACTGACTACTGACTATTTTTCGTGTAATTCGTAAGCAGCAACAATCCGCTGTACTAGCGGGTGTCGGACCACATCTGCTTGAGAAAATTCGCAGAAAGCAATCCCCTCAACATTACCGAGAATTTTTTGTGCAACTGCTAATCCCGACTGTTGATTGGGAGGTAAATCGGTTTGAGTGATATCGCCAGTTACTACCATTCTCGATCGAAAACCCAGACGAGTCAACACCATTTTCATCTGAGCGGGGGTAGTATTTTGAGCTTCATCTAAAATTACGAAAGCATTGCTGAGAGTGCGCCCCCGCATATAAGCTAAAGGAGCTACTTCAATCAGCCCTCTTTCCATTAAATCAGCCATTTTTTCGGGCTCGATCATTTCTTGGAGGGCATCGTAAAGCGGCCGCAAATAAGGATCGACTTTTTGCTGCAAATCTCCTGGCAAAAATCCTAGTTTTTCCCCAGCTTCTACGGCGGGTCTGGTTAAAATTAGCCGTTCGTACTGCTTGCTTAACAAAGCTTGGATGGCGAAAATAGCTGCTAGAAATGTTTTACCAGTACCGGCGGGCCCGATGCAAAATGTCAGGTCGTGGGTGCGTACTGCTTGGACGTACTGTCGCTGCTTGAAGGTTTTGGCTCTGATTTCTTCGCCACGGCGGGTTTTGGCGAGAACGTCTCGCTGCAAGTCTTGTAAATCGTCTTGGCGGTTGGTATCGAGAGCGAGGCGCGCTGTCTGGATTTCCACTCCGGTAATTGTTTTACCTGCTTTCCAGAAGTCGGAGAGCGATCGCACTAATTTATGACACAATTCTACTTGATTTTTTGTGCCGGAAATCAGCAGTTCTTGGCCACGCATGACTAAGTTTGCGCCGGTTTGCTTAGAGATAGTTTTCAGATTTTGTTCTTGATGGCCGGCAAGCGACATGGCGCTTTGAGGGCTCGGCAACTCTATGATTAGTGTTTCAGTCATGCCAACATAAGCTCCCTCCAAATAAGCAATTAAAAGTTAACAATTACCAGTTAGATTGGTCGCATTTTGCAAACAAAAAAGCGCCCGATACTAGCTTTTACCTAGTATCTAAGGCGTCTTTTAGATTTAGCTCCCAAATGAGTTTGGTGCTTGAGGTACAAATCAAATCTCCTTTCTATCAAGTCAGGCAACTTTAGATGTTAGATTTTAGATGTGAGATTTTAGATTTTAGATTTTAGATCTATCTAATCCCGTTCATATTTTAGATTTGAATTTTTTGCCCGATCGCACAATCGGCCAACTAAAATCAGACGGGATTTGTAAAAAAAAGTTTACAACAGACAATCTAAAATCTAAAACTATTTGGTTGCAGACTTGTTCGCCACAGAGCAGTTAATAGCCTGGAGTATTTCTGCTGGTTCTAAACGTAGGTGTATTAGTGCGGCGAGGTTGCTCTCTGGGAGCTCTGCTAGGTAAGGTCGTGGGTGGCGGTGCGGAGGTTCGGGGTCGGAAGTCTCCTCGATCGCGAGAACCGCGATCGGGGCGATCGGGCCTGGGTGCAGGCGATCGCATTTCGCCTGCTTCACCATCGTATATGTCTAAGTAGACGGACTGGCCGGCCGTCTGTGCCACCGCTTCGAGGGTAGTTCTAATAGCCTGAATATTACGTCCACCCCTACCGTATACCCGTCCTTTGTCTGGATCGTCAAAAGCTAGTCTCACCCAGACCCGCGACTGACGGGGGTGGATTTCACAATCAACCCGCAAAGAGCCTGGGGACTCTAAAAAAGGGCCTATTAAAAATTTCACCAGTCCAGCGTAGTTGGGACTAGCTAACGGAGGCTGTGTTGCTGGATTCAATGTTAGCTCCGGCTCCGACTTGTTCAAATACATTCGCTTTTCTCAGGATGTCACGCACAGTGTCAGTTGGCTGAGCGCCTTGTTGCAGGCGCTTGACAATCGCTGGAACATCCAGCCTCGTTTCGTTATTTCTGGGGTTGTAAAAGCCGAGCTCTTCTAGAGGGCGGCCGTCGCGGCGGGTAGAACTGTTCATCGCTACAATCCGGTAGCTTGCCTCGCGTTTCTTCCCGTATCTCTTTAATCGCAGTTTGATCATCTTCTTGCACAATAGTCCTCTAGTAATTGTGACATACAACAAGGACACATCACAATGCTGTGGGAATTGGGAATTGGGCATGGGGCATTGTTGACTGTTCGCTGTTGACTGTTCGCTGTTCGCTGACAACGGTCAACTGACAACTGTCAACGGTCAACCTCCCAGCAAAATATCGCTGCGATTTGCTGCCCCTAGGGCTGGTCTGCGGCCGTCAATATGGGGCGTAATTACCTTCGGTAAAGTCGATGCTGTTCCCCAACGGCCAACCAATTTTTGTAAAAACACATCTTGCTGCGCTCTCAAAGAGTCCCAATCGGTACCGCGATTAATGATTGCAAACCAAACTAAACCCCGATCGCGCGTTGGTATGGCTCCAGCCAAGGCAATCACGCTGTCCAAAGTGCCTGTTTTCACCACAGCGTAGGGGGGAATGTGCCGATGTTCGAGAGTCCCTGCATCGCGCCCAGACACCGGAAACAAGTCAGCAACAGTCAACGGAGTAGTTTGAAGATAACGCCCGATCGCCTGCATCATTGCACAAGCAGCCCTGGGAGACATCTGATTTTCCACTCCCAATCCCGAACCATTAACTAATTGCAGTTCCGCCGCCGGCACACCAGCGGCCCAAGTAGCTTGCTGCTGCACAATTTTTGCCCCGCCCAAATTGTCAGCCAACATCTGAGCCATTTGATTATCGCTGTGGACGTTCATCTGCTTGAGAATTTCCACCAAAGGGAGCGATCGCCGCGTCATCAGCAAACGCCCAGAACCCACAAATTGCTGCTGAGCAACTGTGCTACCAACCACAACCACCTGCGGTCGCTTCGTACCCGGAGGCATTTTAGAATAGATTGACTGGACATCCCGCGACCAACTGCGACCATTGAGGGCCTCCCGCAACAAATCCCCCGCCGTCACAGGATCGGACTGTTGATTCATGCGGAAATTGCCAGTCACAATTAAATTGCCCGCCACGCGACGAATTCCCAGATCGTTGAGAGCATTACCAACGGCGATCGCCTCCTCCCACACAAACAGAGGGTCGCCCCCCCCGCTCACCACCAAATCCCCCTGCAACACGCCATTGCGAATCGGCCCAGTCCCCCGGAACCGGGTTTCAAACTGATAATCCGCACCCCAAGTTTCTAGGGAAGCCAGAGAAGTGGCAATTTTGGTCAGGGAAGCCCCTGGCATCAGTGTGGTTCCCTGCTGACTTACCAGTGGCAACATTCCCGCCTGGACCCAAACTCCCTGATTTCCCTCAGTCAGCCCCTTCCTCTTCAAATCCTTGAGAAATTCCTGCACTGCGGTGGAGGCTGGTAAATCGGGATTGGTCCGTGAGACTCCCCCGTTCGCCAAATCCATCGCGACTCCTAACCCTGGTATCCCTCCCTCCCAAGCCAGCACCGAGGCGGCATTTGCCCCGGCACTGCTGACCCCAGCCATATGCAGCCACACAGATATAATTCCAGAGCTAAATAAATCCAGCATTTTCCACTCCTAAAGTCTTCTTAACTATTGCATTGAGTTTGGGAATTTCCCGTCCACCGATTTGAGATTTTAACTATATTCATACTTCTCGACTCAGGCTCCAGACTTCCTGGTAGAATCTTGAAGGTTTCTCAAAGATTGGGCAATGGGATCGACACGCGCAAGAATTGCAATAGACGCTATGGGTGGGGATCACGCCCCCGCCGAAATTGTGGCTGGAGCGCTTAAGGCACAAACAGAATTAGGTGTAGAGATTTTGCTGGTGGGCGACCCGCAGCAAATAGAAGACTCGCTCCGACAACAAGACGCGCACGGCCGCGTCTGTGCAGGTCAGCTTGAAATCGTTGCTTCTGAAGGAACGGTGGAAATGCACGAAGAACCTTTGAGTGCCCTCAAACGCAAGCCTAAAGCTTCGATTAACGTAGCGATGAATTTGGTGAAGCAGCAGCAAGCCGATGCTGTGGTGTCCGCTGGTCACTCCGGCGCGGCCATGGCTGCGGCTCTGTTGAGATTGGGACGACTTCCTGGGATTGACCGCCCAGCCATCGGTGCGGTGTTGCCGACAATGGTAGCTGGTCGCGCTGTACTGATTCTGGATGTCGGTGCTAACGTGGACTGTCGCCCCAAATTTTTGGAGCAGTTCGCGGCCATGGGTACCATTTACAGCCAGTACGTACTGGGTGTGGCTGAACCCAAAATCGGTCTGCTCAATATTGGTGAAGAACCTTCTAAAGGTAATGACGCAGCAGTGCGTACTCATCAATTATTGGTGGACAACCCTCATATTCCTTTTGTGGGGAATGCTGAAGGTCGTGATGTGCTCTCTGGTAACTTCGATGTGATTGTGTGTGACGGCTTTGTCGGCAACGTTTTGTTGAAGTTTGCCGAAGCTGTGGGCGAAGTTGTGGTGCAGGTGCTCAAGGAAGAATTGGTCAAAGGACTCCAACATCAAATTAACGATCCTCTGCTGCAAAAAAGTCTGCAAGGATTCAAGCAGCGGGTAGACCACGTTGAACACGGTGGCGGTTTGTTGTTGGGCGTTGCTGGAGTTTGCATTATCAGCCACGGTTCCTCTCAAGCTGCTTCCATTGCCAATGCGGTGCGTTTGGCGAAGGGAGCTATTGATAACCAAGTTCTGGAGCGAATTCAATCGGAATATCGCCACAGTGCCATCGAACAAGAAGCTAGGAATTAAAGTTAGTAGGTAGATGGACATAAATCAACGTCACTATAGCAGTCCTAAATGAGTCGTAAAGTTTTTTACCCCACCCCAACCCTCCCCTTATTAAGGTCCGGGAGTAAGAAATTCACAAATGATTTAGGATTGCTATAGATCCGCAGAGAGTTACAAAGCTTGTCCCTAGTCTGAGCGATTGCTTTGCTTCTAGGTGTGGACACGCAACATATATGTTTAGCTACTTACTGGAAAATTAAAAATTAAAAATGTCAAGTTAAAAATGTCAAATTAAACAAGTTTTTTGGCTGAAATAAACTGATTTCAGTTGCTGCTTAATTTTTTTAATTTGTAGTTTTTAATTTTTAATTTCTAGACCGATCGCTCATAAATGGAGAAGAATGTTGCAGCAATCAGGGTTTGGTATTGCCGTCACGGGTAGCGGTTCTTGTACACCGCCGGTTTCGCTAGATAATCACGGTTTGAGTCAGATAGTGGAAACCTCTGATGAGTGGATAGTGGCGCGCACAGGAATTCGATCGCGCAGATTGGCGCATCATGGAATGTCTTTGTGCGATTTGGCCACATTCGCCTCTCAACAGGCGATATCCATGGCACAAATTTTGCCGACAGATATAGATTTGATTATTTTGGCGACATCGAGCCCTGACGATTTGTTTGGGACTGCGGGTCAAATTCAATATCGCTTGGGTGCGACAAAGGCTGTGGCTTTTGATTTGACAGCAGCTTGTTCGGGCTTTGTGTTTGGTTTGGTGACAGCCTCTCAGTTCATTCGGACAGGGGTTTATCAAAATGTGTTGCTGATTGGGGCAGATATTTTATCTCGGTGGGTGAATTGGTCCGATCGAGGTACTTGCATTCTGTTTGGAGACGGTGCAGGTGCGGTAGTATTGCAAGCTTCAGAAGTCGATCGCTTTTTGGGATTTGAAATTCGCAGCGATGGTACTCAAAATTCCTCTCTCAACCTGGCTTACAAAGCACAGTCCCAAGAATTAATTGAGGGTGTGAATATTGGACAAGGTGCTTTTCAACCCATCACCATGAATGGTCAAGAAATCTATCGGTTTGCGGTGAAAAAAGTCCCGGAAGTAATCGAAAAAGCGATGTTTCGGGCAAATATTAGCGCCTCAGACATTGACTGGCTGCTGTTACACCAAGCGAATCAGCGAATTCTGGATGCAGTGGCCCAAAGGCTAAATATTCCGCCGGAAAAAGTCATTAGTAATTTGGCACATTACGGAAATACATCCGCAGCATCAATTCCTTTGGCTCTGGATGAAGCCGTGCGTCAGGGTAAAGTCAAAGCGGGAGATACTATTGCTGCGGCTGGTTTCGGTGCAGGTTTGAGTTGGGGGGCGGTGATTTTTCAATGGGGAAGTTGAAGCAAGGGCGACAGACTATAAATCCATTTTAGTTGTGTTCAGGCTCTGGGGCGATCGCGGGAAAATTTAAGAGGTAAAATCTGACAATTCTGCCACAGCATCAACCCTTGCGGGCGATCGATCGCGTGTTGCTCAATACTGGTGGCGGTGGATTGTAGCTTTTGCTTGTGAAACTAAAAATTCTCTTGCTGCGATTGACTTTCGGCACTCGGAAGCTAATAAATTATTCCACAAAGACTAATGCCCTTAAAGTAGCAGAAATAAATTATAGGAAATTTTCAAAAAAGTTCCCCGCTCTGTTATAATTGTAAGTCGCGCATAGATAGTGAATGAGCGAGAAACAAATAATTTTTGCAATCACCAATTAGCAAATACCAATTAGTAAATTACCGGAAAAATGACTAAAACAGCATGGGTATTTCCCGGACAAGGTTCCCAAGCGATCGGGATGGGTGCAGACTTATTAAACTTGCCAAAAGCCAAAGCCAAATTCGATCTAGCAAAAGAGATTTTAGGCTGGTCAGTCCCAGAGATTTGTCAAGAAGAAGCAAAACTCTCTCGGACTCTCTACACTCAGCCTTGCTTGTACGTGATCGAAAGCATTTTGACCGATTTAGTGCGCGAAAAGTTCGATCGACCTTCCCTAGTGGCCGGTCACAGTTTAGGAGAATACACCGCCCTGTATGCTGCGGGTGTCTTTGACTTTGAATCAGGATTGCGCTTAGTGAAACGTCGCGCCGAACTGATGGATAATGTCTCCGGCGGGCAAATGGTAGCTTTGATCGGATTCGACAGACAGGAACTAGAATTGCAAATTCAATACAGTCGAGACGTCGTGCTAGCCAACGATAACAGCGAAGCACAAGTAGTCATTTCTGGAACCCCCACAGCCGTAGAAGAATTGCTGGCCAAAATCAAAGTCAAACGGGCGCTAAAATTGAATGTTTCCGGCGCCTTTCACTCTCCCCTGATGTCACCAGTGGCTGCGGAGTTTCAACAAGCTTTAAAATCGGCCAGATTCTCAGATGCTAAGATGCTGGTGCTCTCCAATTCGGAACCGACAGCTACCACAAGTGCAGCTACTTTGAAGCAGCGCTTGACTCAGCAGATGACTAAAGGCGTGCGGTGGCGAGAAATTTCCCTACAATTGCCACAACAGGGAATCGATCGAGTTGTGGAAATTGGGCCAGGTAAAGTGCTCACAGGTTTGATTAAACGGACAACTCCAGATTTAACCTTAGTAAATGTGAGCTGTTTGGCAGATTTGCCGACTTAATTTATGGTTAACCTAGCAACATCAAAAAGCCAAATTTAATAGCCAGATACCGGGTGCATCTGTGTTTGGCAAATATATTTGTAGGGGCGAAGCATGACGGCTGTAAATCTATGGTTATAACTAATAAATTGTCTGCGGTCATGCTTCGCCTATGCAAAATCGGGATACCTGACTGTTGAGGTCAGGTATGGCATTACAATCAAGGAAATTTGAGATTAATCGTCTACTCCTGCAATGGGAGCAAAACCTTGTCGCTGAATATTTTCAGTGATGGTGCGAGGTTCGAGGAATTGTAGCAAATAATCCGGGCCACCGGCTTTGGAACCAACTCCCGAAAGCTTGAAGCCTCCGAAGGGTTGGCGCGATACCACAGCCCCTGTAATTCCGCGATTGATGTACAGGTTTCCTACTTCAAAATCCGCGGCGGCGCGATCAATATGGGAAGGCGTGCGAGAATACAATCCGCCAGTTAAAGCAAAATTGGTGCCGTTAGCAATCGTAATCGCTTCATTAAAATTCTGGGCCCGAATCACTGACAAAACCGGACCAAAAATTTCTTCTTGGGCAAGAATTCCTGTGGGTGGTACTTCCGTCACAATCACTGGGCCAATGAAATAGCCGGTTTCGGGTGCTGACATTTCTAAAGCGATGTTAGCTTCCGCGCGGCCTTTGGCGATATATTCGCGGATGCGGCCATGAGCATTCCCATCGATAACTGGGCCGACTTGAGTGCCGGGATTTTCCGCAGGACCAACATTGAGCGATCGCGTGGCTTCTACTAATCTTTGCACAAAAGTGTCATAGACCGATTCGACGACAATTACTCGCGAACAAGCGGAACATTTTTGGCCGCTATATCCAAAGGCAGAATAAACAACCCCAGCTACAGCTTGGTCTAAATCAGCACTTTCATCGACAATAATGGCATTCTTGCCACCCATTTCGGCAATCACTCGTTTCAGGTGTTTTTGTCCTGGTTGTAAAATCGCAGCATCGGCATAAATTTTGCAACCAACTTCTTGAGAACCGGTGAAAGTAATCATGTGGACATCGGGATGTTTCACCATGTAAGCGCCCACGGTTGAACCTTTACAGGGCACGTATTGAAATACGCCTTTGGGGATGCCCGCTTCTAGTAAAATTTCGGTAATTTTAGCTGCAATTACTGAGGATACTTCCGCAGGTTTGAGTAAAGTACAATTCCCTGCAACTAGGGAAGCAACTGTCATCCCCACAGGAATTGCTAGGGGGAAATTCCAAGGAGAAATGATTAAAGAAATGCCACGGGGCTGATAGCTGTATCGGTTAGTTTCTCCGGCGACATCGTAATTTTGCCCTTGGTCTAACCGTTCCATTTCGTCGGCGTAGTAGCGACAAAAATCAATGGCTTCGGAAACTTCAGCATCGCATTCTCTGACTGGTTTGCCGACTTCAAATACCATCCAAGCTGACAGTTCGTGCCGTCTTTTTTCCATCAATTCTGCGGCTTTGCGCAGCACGCCGGCGCGCTGTCTAACGGGGGTTTTCCGCCAACTGGTAGACGCATCTTTGGCGGCTTGCAGGGCTTGTCTGGCTTGTGATTCCGAAAGCAATCCGATTTTACCAACTACTTCTGTGGGGTTGGAAGGATTGAGGGAGTTGACTGTGGTTTCGGTGTTTTGGTATTCGCCGTTAATTAGGGGTAAATAGGTTTGTCCGAGGATTCCCCGGACTGATTTGATGGCTGTTTCTGCTTGTTTGCGGAGTTCGGTATTGGCGTAGTCTGTATCGGCTACGTTGGGAAATACTTTGCTGTAAACTAGCTGGTCATTGCCCTTGGCTACTGGGGCGGCTAATAATTGGTCGATCGGCATTTCTTCGGAACTTTGCCGGATGAAGGAACTGTTGGCGGTATTTTCCAGCAAACGACGGATTAAATAGGCCATTCCTGGGAGTAAATCGCCGTAGGGACAATAGACTCGGACGCGATAACCGCGATCGACTAATAGCTTAGCCAATTTGTCGCCCATGCCGTACAATACTTGCATTTCAAAGCGGCGACGTGGTATATTCAGCGTTTGGGCGATCGCGATCGCCCTGGCTTGCGATCGAACGTTATGACTGGCGATCGCTGCATACAAATATTCATGATTTTCCAGCAGCAACTGGGTCATTTCTTCAAAGTTGGCATCTGTCGCAACTTTGTCATTGTAGACAGGCTGCGGCCAATCTTTCTGCATCGCTTTAATCGTTTCCTGATCCCAGTAAGCGCCTTTTACCAGACGCACTGTTAGCGGAGTGCCACGTTTTTTCGCCCAATCAATAATCCCTTGCAAATCTTGTTTGCTGTCGCGCAAATAGGCTTGCATTGTAATACCGACATCTGTGCGTCCGCGAAACTCTTCTTCTAACAACAACTCTTTGAGAATGCTGAGAGTTAAACCTTTATAAACATACTGTTCCATGTCGAAATGGACAGCAGCGCCCAACTCCTTTGCGCGACGGAGTAAAAAGCGAATTCGCTCGCTAACTTTGGCCTCGCTACCTTTGGCATCCAGCGGGTCAAACTGAGAATAAAATGCGGTCAACTTGACAGATACTTGTACTCGTGGTAAAGTTTCACCATCAGCTTTATCGATCGCATCTACCTGAGACCAATTTTTCGCAGCGATGCTCAATTCCTGCATTAGTTCCAAATAGCGATCGAGATAATTTTGAGCCTCAGTTTCAGTAATTACAGCTTCCCCCAAAAGGTCAACGGTAAAACCCATTTTATCCTTGCGAAGTCGTTCTAAAGTTTTAACTACTTGCCTGATATTTTCCCCAGAAATATACTTGTGCGCCAAAGTTTCCACCGCCGGCGCAACGGTTGTCGCCGCCAATTGTCCAGGAATCGAATCAGCGTTAGTAAAACTGAGCAATTTTTTCAAAGCTTCGGGCAATTCTACCTCTTCAGCAGTCAGGTATTCTTGCAGGTGACGGGCAATTTCCGGCTTGCTGCGGAGGGCCGGCAAACAGTCAATAAATCGAAACAACTGCACCCGGAGTCCGGGGCTAGCCATTGCCCAATCCATCAGTTTGTCGTCCCAGCGCATTTGGTCTTGTAGTTGACCCAAAAAGGAGCGTTTTTTCTCTTGAGTTGCCTTAAGAATTTCTTTAGCAATTTCCTGGGTTTTTGCTTCGTAGATACTTGGAGATACTTGTGCGATCATTGGTGATTGATAATTAATAAGAACCAGAGACGGATTTACTACTTTACTTCAATTTTAACTCCATAGTTTGCTTTATTGTCGCCAGAAAGTTCAATAGTATAGTCCCCGCTGCTGGGTAGTTGACCTTGCCACGGACTTGTGCTATTTGCAGTACCTACTTTTTCACCGTTAGGAGCAATAATTGCGGCGCTAACTTTGCCTTCTTCAACTTTTAATGTCATGCTTTGGCCACTATTGCACTCAAGTAAGTAGCGCTTTGATTTGTTGTCTGGCAAAGTATTCCTGAGAGTAACTCCGATCGCACCTGGTTCAAAGCTAACTCGCTCAGTGACATCCGTTTGGGCCGCAGGAGAGGGGGATACTGAGGGCGAGGGAAAGGGGGATGCTGAGGGCGATGGAGAGGCCAATTGCGGCACTCCAGACAGGGTTGGCGTCAGAGTGGGAGTGGGCGACGGGATGGTAGAGACAGGTGATTGTGGAGTTGCAGGTGCTGGGGGAATCGCAGGTAGTCGATTAGCCGGAGTGGCAGGGATAGGGGAAGGGCTGGGACGAAGTGGTACATCGGCGGGCAACTTGATTTGTAGGTTGACTCTTTCCTGATACATTCTCCAGGCTAACAAACTGCCCAGACTTAGCACAGAACCGACTAACATTCCGCTCAAAAAAACTGCTAGAACTTGCCAAACTCCTGTTTTTTTGGGTTCGGGATTCGGAGTGGGATTTAGTTGAGTTGGGTAATTGTCATAGTCAATGGTTGGCGGTGCGATGTCCGCATCCATGGGAATAGTTTCTGTTTCTGTTTCCAAATTAGCCATTAAAATATCTTCTTTTATGGCATTTTCAGCGCTGTTTTTCGATGAAATTTTAGTATGTAAAATATCTTCTGTAATAGCAGGATTTACCGTGAATGGCGGGTCATTATTAGTATTTGAAATATTTGTGGCTATCATAGTTTCTCTAGAAAAATCCAGAAGTGCGGAATCGGTAGTTAAAGAATGTTCGTCTAGGGAAGTTTCTCTCGGAGTTTCTGCTGGTTGAGAATTGGTAGTTAAAGAATGTTCTTCGTCTAGGGAAGTTTCTCTCGGAGTTTCTGCTGGTTGAGAATTGGTAGTTAAAGAATGTTCTTCGTCTAGGGAAGTTTCTGGCGGAGTTTCTGCTGGATGGGAATCTGTAGTTAAAGAATGTGCATCTAGGGAAGTTTCTGGTGGAGTTTCTGCTGGTTGGGAATCAATAATTAAAGAATGTGCGTCTAGGGATGTTTCTGGTGGAGTTTCTGCTGGATGGGAATCAGTAATTAAAGAATGTGCATCTAGGGATGTTTCTGGCGGAGTTTCTGCTGATGGGGAACTTGACTCTAAAGTGGCAATTGTTTCTGGATGCTGAGTCAAAATTTGATTGTTTTCCGGTTGGTCACTCATAGGGATAAAATTATAGTATAAAGATGACTGTTGAGTATTTTACGTTATTTGTGCGATCGGGAACAGTAAAATGATAGGGCAAGGCTCTTGAAAAAACAAGAAAAGGGTATTTTTGTGGAACCGGCAATAATTCATAAATGGTGCAACATATTCGTCGTGATCCTATCTAATTAAAGGGGTAGTATCTAGTATTATCTCCCTATTTGCCCGATGAGACTCACGAAGACGGTTAATTTCTGCCAATAGTTATTTTACAGACTTTTTACGTTGTCCTGAGAGGGCTTTGGTCTTGGTTGACAACTCAGCTTCTAAAAGGGCGATCGCAAAAGCATTAATCGAGAGGTGTTGAGCATCGGCTAACTCTTGCAGCCTCCTATACAATTCATCTGGTATATTTTCTATTTCCAGGGTAGCCATGTCTTAAAGTCCTAGCATAGTTTCCATAAATATTATACCAATTTTAAAAAAAGAATGCAACAGTAGTCTTGTCCCTCCCCTTTATAAGGGGGGGTTATATCGTTGACCGTTGTATCGGAATGATTAAACCACAGAGAACACAGAGTACACAGAGAAAGAGAAGAGAGAAATCATAATTCCGATGTCAACGGATTTGATATTAGGGGGTGTCAAAGATTTTTGTACGATTTTAGAGAAATGGTATTAGCATAGGAATGTGGGTTTAGGAAATATTTAGCAATTTACCTTTGAGTGGGGGCTGGTTTCCGAAATTGTTTGTTAGAGGATAGTATTTTTTGTAAAACCAGACCCTACAAATTACCCATTCCCGGTTCCCAATTCCCTAGGCTAGATTCGCCATTGTTAATTATTAGGTAAAGACTGCCAAAAAGGTCGCTCTTCTCCTTTCCTAATAGTATTGGTAGCCGACTGCACATTCCCCCTCAGTTCTTGATAATACCTATCGTCAAGAAAACTAACATTGACACCAAAAGGTAGTAGTAATTGACGCAATTTTTCCTGAGTATAATCCTTACCGTCAATCAGCGCCCCACGGGGATTTGAGACTAACAAATTGCCATTAACAGGTACGGAATTGACCAGATTCGGCCACCAAGCATAACCGCTGTAGCCAAACATCGCCGGAATTTGGATTATTTGGTCATCTGTCAGTGAAAATTCTCTTTTTAACTTATCGATAATTGGATTAAGTTTTTGTGTTTGCAAATTGAGATTATGCTTAATTAAAGCTTGATTTTTCAAAGCAGCGCTGACTGTAATTTCATTGCTCAATCCACGATTTATCTTAACATCACCGTAACCTTTTCCTGCCAATTCTTCTAGGAGCTTAACTCCGGCTTCTGGACTGGCGATCGCCATTATATACTTTCCAGGAGTTGTACTGGGAATAAAATTGATGATTTCATCGACTTGGCGAGTCAACAGCCAAGAAGTATCAATATCCACCGCAGGCCCTTGAATTTGTTGAGCTTGAATAAAATCCAGTACCTCTGGATTAAAACTAGCATTCCCGGATTTACCGTAATAAATTCGACCCATGGGGTATCCAGGAATCGGCGGTGTTACTTGTAAATTTCCGTAGCCATCAGCCCACTGATTTGGTGATTCTAGATTGCGAGGTTGACCGATTTTGACTACGCTCAAATACTCATCGGGATTGGTTTTTTGGGGATAATTACCTAGGGCATTACTATTGTTTTGTAGGGCTACATTCAAATTGCGGGTTTGGGATTTTTCGGGAAATTGAACGTAGCCATTTTTCTGAATATCCTGCATCCAAGCTTTGTCTCCTTGGATGATTTTGACTTTAGCTCCTGTAGGTTCTACTGCTTGTTTGAGTTGGGAGATGAATTCGCTGTTTCCTGAGCCTCTGTCGCTGACTTGAACCTCTGTAACTGGTGTGATATTGGAGGGCATTATCCAAGGTGTAACGCCCATTTGGATTGTGGCTGAGGCTATTTCTTGACCATTATTGATGGCATTTGCTTTGAGATTAATCCGACCGCTCCAATTGCGATCGGCAAATTGTTTGGTTTCTACTCCTAAGACAATATTTTTGCTAAAAACTAGCGGTTTAGTACCTGATATGTCTACATTTTGCCAGCCATCGCCGGTCTTTTGAAAAACATTTATGTGAGGGCTAGCCAGGTTATCAGCCGTGATAAATACTTGAGAACCTTTGAAGTTTTCCGACATTTTTAAGTGAACTTGAGACAGCATTGCTGGGCGGCGTGGGGCGCTAACTTTGGTTTGTTGCCAAACTGGTATCTTGCGTCGATCGCCCAATTTGTCGTTAAATAGAACTAGGGTTCCCTTAGACAAAGACCATTGTTCTTTACCTGGTTCATCTTGGTCATTAATTTCGCCATCTCTGTTGGTATCTCCCGCAAAGAAGAAGTTGGATGGCGCTGAAGTGGGTAAAAGTGGGCTGGGATTTGGGGTGAGAGTTGCTTGAGGAGTTGGTGAAGTTTTTGCTAATTCTTCTTGGCGGGCTTGTTCTTGCTTTTCTCGTGCTTGTCTTTCTAATTCTTGGCGGGCTTGTTCTTGTTTTTCCAGCTCTTTTTTTGCTAATTCTTGGCGGGCTTGTTCTTGTTTTTCTCGTTCTTTCCGCACAATTTCTTGTTGTTCAAATTCTTGTCTTTCTCGTTCTTTCCGCACAATTTCTTGCTTTTCAAATTCTTGTCTTTCTAGTTCTTTCCGGGCTTGTTCTTTTTTCTCAATTTCTCTTCTGGCTAACTCTTGTTTTTCTTGTTCTTCTGCTAAGGCTTTTTGTACGTTCCGTGCAATTTGTAATTCGTAGGTAGCGACTGTTAGATTGCCTTGATATTCGATGGTTTTGTCTATCGCCCCACTAGCCAAAAAAGAATCGTGGGGAATTTGGCGCAGCGTTTTGATAGCGGACTGCCACAGACGTTGTGACTGTTCCCAACTAGCTGGAGAACTTTTTGCGGTGCGTCCGATGATGACGGCTTCACTGGCTATTTTAGCCGATTTATTCCAAGTGTTTTTGGCGGTTTCTTCGATTTGAATGCTACTGTTGACTTTGGTCAGTTGCAGAACCAAAGCTTCTGATTTTTGGCGCTGGATTTGGGGTTTCCAAGGTTCTAAGAAAAATGAGGTGCGATCGGGATTTTTGGCAATTTGGTCTAATTCTAGTTTAAGGCGATCGCGCAATTTGTAGAATTCCGCAAGGGATTGGGGAGTTTCGGTGTCTGGCTGTCGCCCAGAGATTTGGAGTTGGTTGTTGAGGGAAGGTTGGGCGAGGGTTTGGGGGACTGCTACCCAGATGATACCGATGATGACACCGAAAGTATTGATAATGGCGATCGCAATATATTTAACCAAACGCATATAGTTTATCCTCAGACACCCCAATGATTTTACCTAATTTGGGGATAAATTGAGAATTTAATATCAGGTGGTTGGGGCGGGAAGGGCTATGGTTGAGACCGTCATAAAAGACTTACAGAACTTTTGATATCAAATTCGGTAGCATCTGAATTATTCATCTCTCTATTCTCTCACTCTGTGTCCTCTGCGTTCTCTGTGGTTACTCCCTTCCCACCCAAAGAATTTGTATTTTAATAAACCGCGAAGGCGCGTTCGGCGAAGCCGTTCCCGTAGGGTAGGACGCAAAGGAAGAGAAGAGAGAGTTTAATACAGGACGATGAAGAGAGGATTTTATATGACTATGTAGCCGGAAACAATATGAATGTTTCAGGTATGATGAAAAATCGCAGGTTGTCTCGTGCAATGGGGAGGATGTCAAAGAATATGTCTATTCACTATTTTAAAATTGATTTTTGCAGACGCTCGATCGCACAATGCAAACATTTAATTTCATAGACAATGCGATCTAGTTGTGTAGAAACAGGAGTTTGCTCCCGAACAGCTTGCCTCGTGGAAGTTACAGAAGTTGGATTTGCAGCTAACTCTGAGATGCGAGCGGTATGTAACTGTTCGATCCGATTGTGAATTGGTTGGAGATAAGTATCTAGGGCGGGTAAAGATTGGGGCGGCTCTCCCTGTTCCAAGGCATTTGCTAGGTTCTCCAAAATTTCGACAATGGCATCGTTAAATCCCTTGAGTTCTGCAAATTGATACTCGCCGCTAAATTTCCGCTGATGTTCCGCTAGAGTCGTAACTGAGCTAAAAAAAGCACGAATGTATAGCATTAGCATCATAATCGGTTCCACTTCTCCTCGAACGTGAAGGGGTTCGCTAAATAAGCGTTGAGCCGCTGCCGCAGCGTTCGCATTTTTCAATGCTGCTTGATGACGCAGGTTTTTAATAGTCTCAGTCGATGGTTCTGATTCTGGGTGGAGATAGCTGGCGGCAACTTGTTGAAAGTAAGCGAGATTGGCTCGCATAGTTGTTGCTAATTGTGCCGAGAGTTGCTGTCTTTCCCAACTGGGAAATAACAAATAGCTGCCGAGTAATGCTAAGGTGCCTCCAATTAAGCTATCGACAATGCGTAAAGCCCCGATTTCCCAGCCACCTTTACTGGTGAGATTGAGCAGCAATATGACGACGGGAGTCAGGAGTATCATGAAGATACCATAGCTGAGCGATCGCACTGACATCGCAGTAACTAACAGGACTAAGATACAGATTAATATTGCCACTGAATTGTGGATGAATGCGACTAGGGCAATACCAACTATGCCCCCTAAAGTAGTTCCCACAACCCGTTGCACCGTTCTTTCGGAGGTATCGCCAAAGCTGGGCTTCAAGGCAACTACAGCGGTGAGTGTCACCCAATAACCTGTAGGTACTTGCAATAGGGAAGCCAGTAATTGAGCAGTAGTTACTATCAGCGCCAGTCGCAAAGCATGACGAAATAGAACTGAATCAAACGTGAGATTATTCCGTAGGGTATCCAGGATGGAAGAACGCTCTGGCTGCATGGGGGGGTAAATGTCTGACTGCGGGATGCTGCGCCCTTTTGCTTGCTGTAAATCTGTGACAATCTCCACATCGCTATGAATCTGTTCTGCTAGGGCTTTGAGACTGCTGACTATCTTGCCAATACTTACTAACTCAGCATAGTCATCTGCGTGAGTCAGACTCGCCTCATTCAGGAATTGAGAGCGTAGGATTTGCCATTGGTATTCTAAGGCCTCGATCGCGCGATCGAGGTCTCCTAAGTGCACAAAGTTCTTTCCTTTGGTAAGGGCATCGGACAATAGTTGCACAGCCGTTGCCGATTGTGCCATCACTTGCTGGATTTCACTATATAAATATTGGAATAGGGAATGAGGGGAGGCGATCGCTAACAGTTCGACCAATGCTACAACAGAATTGGTAATTTGGTTGGCATCCTCAATTAAGACCAGTAACTGATTTCCACGCAAATTAGCGGTTTCTCGCCCTGTCCACACAGCACCCCAGACACTCCGGGCAGAGGTCAACTCCTGTACCACACTATCTTGAGCTTGTAAGAATTGCTTAGTCCACTCCCGAAGTTCCTGCCGATTTAAGGGTATTTCGCTGGCGGTTGCCAAAAATTGGCTCAATGTGTGATAGCAATTGGCCGCTGCCACGATGACAGGCGTGTAAGGGCGCAGTACCCACAATCCTAGAGATAACAGCATTGTCCATAGGCCTCCACCCAGACACAGCGCGCATTGCTCAAGAACCGTAGACCAATCCGGGAACGAAGCGAATTTGGCTAGGGAGACGATAAACATAATTGATGTTACCAGACTCACCGTGGCCGCTGTCGTGCCAAACAGACCAGCTAAGCCCGCGATAAACATCACCAAAAAGGTGGTGGGAATCGCTAGCCAGAGGGTACTGCTAACTAGATTGGCGATGAGCAACGCCAGAGTTGTGCCAATGGTCGCTGCGAGCATTACAGTAGCTTTTTGGCGGTAGGCTCCACCCCCATCGACCATCCCGACAAACATGGCGGCCATGGCCGCGATGGCACTTGCAGCCGGATGACCGGTCATGAATCCCACTGCAATCGGCCCGCTGACTGCCAAAAGGGCGCGCAAGCCGTAGAGGATGTCCGGTTTACCAGGCTTGAGCTGAAACGGCTGCAACAGCCAGTTGAGAGATGGTGGGTGGGCAGATAGCATTACTTACGTTATTTCCTTTTCGGGCAAACTATATTGATAGCTATCTTCAAATCACATAAAATTCGCCATATTTGTTGCGTATGTACCGCAGAAATGGGTCGATACTTAAAGGAGAACCTGTAACTCTATCTAGCAATTCGACTGCGGTATATTTACGACCATGACTATATATATTTTGTTTGAGCCAATCATGGAGTACGGTAAAATTCCCCTGTTCTATTTCTACCGGAATTTCTGGATTGATTTTGACTGCGGTTTCATAGAATTGGGCGCTCATTAAATTACCAAGGGTGTAACCTTGGAACATACCGCCGATCGTCCCAACATACCAATGAACATCCTGCATTGCACCCTCGCTGTCGCTGGGGGGAACAATACCGAGGTCAGTTTTATAGCGACTGTTCCAGGCTTCGGGGAGGTCATGAACCGATAGTTTTCCCTCTACCATTGCCAATTCTAGGTCAAAGCGGATGGCTACGTGGAGGTTGTAGGTTACTTCGTCGGCGTCGGTGCGGATCAGCGATCGCCCGACTTTGTTAATGGCCTTATAAAATACCTCAATCGGCACCTGTCCCAACTGCCGCAAAAACACCCCTTGCAGTTGCGGGTAAAAACATTCCCAAAAGCCCCTACTGCGGCCGACTAAATTTTCCCAAAGCCGGGACTGGCTTTCATGAACACCAGAGGAAATGCCACCAGCTAGGAGTGTACCTTCAAAGTCGGGGGAATTTCCCAGTTCGTAAAGAGCGTGTCCCGCTTCGTGGATACTGCTAAAAAGAGCTTGATCCAGGTGGTCTTTGTAAACGCGGGTGGTGATCCGCACGTCGTCTATGGAGAAGTTGGTCATAAACGGGTGCAAGGTGGTATCTTGTCGTCCCCGTTGGAAGTCGTACCCCATACGTTCTACGACGGTGCGAGTAAATTCTAATTGCTGGGCTTCTGGGAAGTCTTGATGCAAGCAAGAGTCGTCAGCCGGGGGCTGGGAGGTGATGGCTTCGACTATGGGCACTAATTCTTGACGCAGTTGAGCGAACAAGGGTCGCAAAATGGATACTTTCATGCCGTAGTCGCTACGATCGATCAAGGGATCGGCAATATGTTCATATCCTGGGAAAAAGTCCGCGTATTGCCTGCTTAATTCTAGGGTTTTTTCCAGATATGGCTCCACGGCTGCAAAATTATTAGCCGCTTTCGCCGTAGCCCAGGCTTCGTAGCAGTCGGCTTGGTGGCGACATAGTTTGGCCATAAAGGCTGCCGGAACTCTGGCGGCGCGATCGTAATCTCTGCGCGCGACGCGAATCAGGCTGGCGGTATTGGAATCGTAGGGGAGGCTTTGTTCGTAGCCACGTAAGTCTTCTAGCAGTTCCCCAATTTTAGGATCGGTAAATTTTTCGTGGGATATTTGTTTGAGGGTAGCTAATTGGCGGCTCCGGGCACTTGCACCCCTAACAGGCATATAGGTGGCTTGATCCCAGTGCAGCAGGGAAGAGGCTGACTCGATATCGATAATTTCGTTAAGACGGGCTGTGAGTTGACCGAATTTTGTTTCAGTTTTGTCTAGGGTTTGCATGATTGGGGTTAGCGGTACTTTTTTGCCTACAAAGGTTGCTGTGCGGCATCTATATTAGTCAATCATTGCCTACCCTGAGTTAAAGCTAAAGACCGCACTTGTTCACGTATTGTATGCAATTTTGAGTCATTTTGGGAAAGTTTTAGGTATTTTTTCGGATTAAGTTCGATCGCCTTCGAGAGATTTTCTATTGCTTTGTTGATGATGCTTGCTACTACTGCGGGCTGATTTTTTGACTCTTGCGCTTGTTTTTCTAGGGCCCAGATGCAGGCTTTTTGATAGTAGAGGTTTGGATCGTCTGGTTTGAGTGCGATGATTCGATCGTAAGAGGCGATGGCTTCCGGGTATCGCTGGATTTTTTTGAGGGCTACGGCGCGGTTGTACCAGGCCTCGATGTTTTGCGGTTCTGTTTCTAGTGTTTTGTCCCAGGAGGCGATGGCTTCAGAGTAGCGTTGTAAATTTGCCAAGGCCAGGCCGCGGTTATACCAGGCTTCGCTATCGTCTGGTTTCATGGCCAGGCCTTTGTCCCAGGAGTCTATGGCTTCTGCAAATTTTCCCATGTGGGCGATCGCCGTGCCGCGTTTGTTCCAAACTTCGGGGGAGTTGGGGCGCAGTTGGAGAGTTTTGTCGTAGGAGACGACGGCTTCTAGGTAGCGTTTGGTATCGGCTAAGGCTGTCCCGCGTTGATACCATGCTTGGTGTAGATCTGGTTTAAGTTCCAGAGCTCTGTCGTAGGCGGCGATCGCCATTTCGTTTTGTCCTGATTTTTTCAGAGCAAATGCCTTGTTGTACCAAGCTTCCCAGTAGTCGGATTTCAGGGCTAAGGCTTTGTCGTAGGAAGTGAGGGCTTCACAGTAGCGTTCCAAATTAACCAAAGCGTTGCCCCGGTTCGACCAAGCTTCATGGTAGTTTGGTTTAAATTGGATCGCTTTTTCGTAAGAGGCGATCGCCTCTGAAAGCCTGTTACACTTGCGCAGCACATTGCCCAGATTGTACAAAGCTTCTGGGTGATCGGGTTTAATTTTGATGGCTTCGTTGTAGGCGCAAATCGCTGTTTCTAGCTGTCCCAACTTTCTGAGGGCGACACCTTTGTTGTACCAAGCTTCCTGAAATTTGGGTTCTAGTTCGATCGCTTTTTCCCAAGATGCGATCGCCGCTTGCAAGCGTCCCATTTCTTCTAGGGCGTTACCTCGATCGTACCAGGTTTGAGGGTCTTGGGGATTCAGTTCTATGGATTTTGCCCCACGTTCGATCGGCTTTTCCATACTCGCTAATTTTTGCAAGGGATTTCACCTAATTTTTTGTAAAGTTGCGGTTTTTTTTTTATATTAACTTTCATACTAGGATGATTTTTACCCTTCCCAGGGTTGAAACCTTAGTATTCTGGTAATTTTTGATCGCTTTACATATACTCAAAAAAAATTAAACCCGTCTATTATAGACTTAGCAGTCTCTGGTGACTGTATAAATTAATACTTTAGTTTATAAATTACGCATAATTAAGCAAAGGGGCAGGACATCGGACTCAACTATAAACAGCCTCACCCAAGCTCGACTAGCCCCAACCCCAGGCAAATCTCTATCCTGGCATCAAGGCTGGAAACCGATGAGCGTCCGGGGTTTAGGCTTTCAGCTTGCTAGATGCTTTCGCAAAAACAGTCTTCGTGGCTGTCCGAACAGCCAACAACTCCAATCCCAATCCACCTGTTCTAAGCGATACCCAGCCTGATAATATAACTGTCTAGCCGCATGATTATTTTCCAAAACATGGAGGTAAACTTCCGAAAATCCCCACTCACGGGCAGTTTTTTCACAATTATTCAGTAGCTTTTGAGCAACACCTTGTCGCCGATACTCTGGGTGAACGGCGAGATTGGATAAATAAGGATAGTCAGAACTTGGGAATTGCCAAGCAAAGCGAGAACGCAGAGCTAGTTCTACCGTTCCAGCCATTAACTCTGACCTGTTGTCGAGAGCATTTTCTTCCCGCGAGACTAGCTCAGCAACCAGACAAATGTAATGTTCAGTTTTAGAACGCAGTCGATTTTTTAAATCTTCGTAAATACCTAAGCGTAATACTGGATAGACCCAGTGTACTACCCCCTCGCGGGAATGAAAGCTCGAAGCCAAAATATCTGCTAGCTGCATCAGGTCATTGGCTCCAGCCATCCGAACTAAAAAGCCATAATTTTCGGGGTTTTGTTTACCGCGTGTTGGTGAGGAAAAAAATGAATAATTCACAATTATCAGCCACTATATTAATTTTCTAGGATGGTTATTTATACACAGAACCATTTTCTTAATGGTGATTTTATTGTGATTCATAACCCTCTAAATCAATTATAAATTCACAGGAACATTCAATAATTATCAGCTAATTCTAAATGAGGGCGGGTCGGATTTGGGCAACCAATTCATTTCCAGCCGATCGGGGTGGGTTTTCTGTAATATTAGGGGTATAACTTATACACATAGTTGATTGACCCGATTAAACCACCACCTTCTTTAGTCTTGACTTTGCAATATTATCTAATGTACACTGGAAATGTCAAGGGATTGAGAAAAATCATGGCCAACAATAACCCATCCCCTAATACTAGATTTGTAGGTATTGGGAAGGGTATTAAAAACAATCAAAAAGGTTTTAATGTCAGGTTCCCGGAACCCTATCACTCTATGCTGGCAGAAATACCCGATAGAATTGAATTTATTCGTCAAGCCGTAATTGAAAAACTCAAGGATAAGCCAGAATGAATCAGGGTATGAGGCTCGTGGATCTTATGGCTATGGCGAGCCGATCGAGTTTCAAGGGCTTCTGGCCACAGGCACTCGTGTATCCGATGAAAGCAACCTTGTCTTTAAGAGTAGGGGGTTTTCTGCCAAAAGTCCCATTTACACTCTGACGTTTTGGAAAAAGTCTCTGGGGTATGACCCAATAATTCCGTCTGTGGGCGGTATGACCAAATAATTCGATAGTATGCAGAAGGCGATCGATAAATTCAAAAGCCCGATCGAGCTAATTAGCCGATGTTGACAGAGTAAATTCATCATGAAAATTAAGGGCAGGTTAAATAAGTTACATAGTTAACTGGGTGAGGGTGTTTCGAGAAGGGTTCAAGGCATTTGGGTTGGATCGAGTGGGATTTCCTCCTCCCTAAAGTTCTGACTCTGCGCTCAATTGCGGATTTCAAAGAGTCTATATCGTAAAATAAGGCGTCAATAGTGGCAAAAATAGGCACTGGACTTACGGCGATCGACCGGGTTTCTCTGAAAAATCAAAGTTTCTCAACGAGATATCTACCAAAAAAGTGGGGTTTCTGCCATTGGCGGCTGTGGTGAGTTTTAAAAATCTTAACTAAAACGGGACTGGTGCAAATAATTAATCGCAAATACTGGAAACACATTCACAAAAGGACGGCTATAGCTATGTTGCAGAGATCCTGCCTCCCTATGACTCCCACGACCAAGCACAGCAAAGCTATGTGGTTGAGCAATCAGGGGGAAGACAAATGAATTCCCTAGCAAGTTCTAAGGTCAAAATTCTGATCGTTGATGACGAACCAGACAATATTGAGTTGCTGTACCGCACCTTCTATCGCGATTATAAAGTGCTGAGCGCCAAATCAGGTCCTGATGCCCTCGAAATCTTGAGAAGAGAGAAAGAAGTTGCCGTGATTATCTCGGATCAGCGGATGCCAAAAATGAGCGGGACTGAGTTTCTCCGCTTGACTGCTGTCGAGTATCCCGACGTGATCAGAATTATTTTAACTGGCTATACCGATGTTGAAGATTTAGTTGAAGCTATTAATGCGGGCAAAGTATTCAAATACGTTACTAAGCCTTGGGATTCCGATGACCTCAAGGTTTTGGTCAGTCAAGCTGTGGATACTCACCATGTCCTGAAAAATCGCACTAATGAACTGCGACGGGCGCTACAGCAAGAATCACTGCTTTATGCTGTTACCAATAGTATCCGATCGGCCCTCAATTACCAGCAAATGCTGCAAAGAATTGTGGAAACCGTAGGGGAAATGTTTCAGGTGAGTTGCTGCTTGTTACGTCCCTTCCAAGACGGTAGAGTGGCTGATGAATGGTTCGTTTATCCACACCAGGAAACTCCAGATTTGCCATCATCGGAGGCTGTCGCCATACCCCTAGATGCCCCGGATGCTAGACTTTCTGTAGATTTACTACCGCTGTTGGTGTGGGAAACTACCCAAGTAGAGGTGATTCAAGATGCTCAAACAGACGATCGCATTTTACACACAGGTAATGACCAGCGACGACTTGCTTACCAAGCAGCCAACATCCGATCGAGCTTAATCGTACCTCTGTTCTACCAAAACGAACTCATGGCAGTTTTAGCGCTGCACTCCTTCGAGCACCCCCGCCCGTGGGAAGAACACGAGATCAACTTAGTCAATACAGTAGCAGACCAAGCAGCCTTGGCCCTTTCTCAAGCCCGTGCTTACGAACAAGTGCGGGCGCTGGCAAAACGCGAAGCCCTAGTCAATACTATTACCACGGCAATTCGATCGAGCCTGGACCCCCAAAACATTTTTTCAGCCATTACCCAACAACTAGGGCAAGCTCTGCAAGTAGACGGCTGCGTGCTATCCCTGTGGACAGAAGACGATGAATACGTTCAATGCGTGGGACTTTATGACTCAAATCGGAATTTTGTAGCCGCCGAAGAGGACTTTATCGCTCCTAATTTACTCGCCAACGACATGATTAGGGATAGAGGCCGCGCCTGGATATTTCCCCATTCTTCCTTACCCCAGTCTTTAGTGCCGATTCGAGGGAATCCGGTTTTGCAAAACATTACGATCTCGAAAGCACCGGTGGCGATTTCAGATCTCAACGAACGTCCTGACATGAATGTTACAGAACTACAACTGCGATCGCCAGCCCGCGCCCTTCTGGTAGTCCCCTTGCTTTCCGATGGTAAAATCATCGGCAGCATCTCCCTACGACAAAACAACAACACCAGGCGCTGGCTAGCCTCAGACATTGACCTGGCTCAAATAGTAGCAACTCAAGCCGCTCTAGCCGTACAGCAGTCCCGCCTCTACCAAACTACCAGACAGCAAGCCGAACGTCTCCTGGAAGCCGATCGACTCAAAACCGAGTTTTTCCAAAATATCTCTCACGAATTCCGTACACCCCTAACCCTCACCATTGGTCCCCTAGAATCAGTTTGCAGTCGCCAAGAAGACTTACCCTACGAACAAGCAGCCATTGCACTTCGCAATTCCCGTCGCCTGTTGCGCTTAGTAAATCAACTACTAGATTTGCAGCGACTGGATGCTGGACGAATGCAGCCGAGTTTTCGCCCCTGCGACTTAGTAGGTTTCTGTTACTCTACCGCCGAATCATTTCGCCCCTATTGCGAGAAAAAAAACATCAACTTAATTACTCAATTGCAAGAGTGTCCGTTGCTCTATTTAGATATTGAAAGATTTGATAAAGTTATTTATAACCTACTATCAAATGCTGTCAAATTTACCCCCGAAGGTGGAAATATAACCCTGACAGTTGCATCGGCAGGTTCTCACTGTTTGCTGCAAGTAAAAGATACCGGGATCGGCATCCGCACCGAACAAATTCCCTATTTATTCGAGCGTTTTCGTCAGGCCGAAGGTTCCGCCAGCCGTTCCTACGAAGGAAGTGGCTTAGGCTTGGCATTGGTCAAAGAATTAGTGGAAATGCACGGTGGTCAAATCTCCGTAGAATCTGTTTACGGTGAAGGATCTACTTTTACTGTTTGGCTCCACTTCGGCTCCACCCATTTGCCTCTAGAACAAGTGCTGGAAATACCAACAGAATTTCACTCATCAAAAGCAATGGTGGAATTGGCAGATGTAGAAGGTGATTTGTCTGATGCTGAAATCACCAACGAGAATTTGGAAACCCTCCAATCCGTAAGCTCAGAAACAGCAGTTGGCACAGTTTTGGTAGTTGATGATAATCCTGATTTACGCTTTTATGTATCGGGAATTTTGCGAGATTCAGGCTTTTCGGTTTTGCTTGCCCGTAACGGTGAGGAGGGATTTGCAGTAGCGAAAAAACGTCGCCCTGATTTGATTGTTACAGATTTGATGATGCCCTTAGTGTCGGGATTAGATTTGATTCGGATGATTAGAGAAGATCGAGATTTAAAAGGCACTCCTGCTATTTTATTGACTGCTAAAGCCGATGAAGACACTCGAATTGAAGGAGTAGAACGGGGAGCTGATGCTTATTTGTCCAAGCCTTTTAACGACAGAGAATTATTGGCAGAAGTCCGAAATTTGCTGGCTCTCAAGGAGAACGAGCGCCGTGTCCAGCAGTTGAATACTTATTTAACTGAGTCGGTATTGCGCCGATTTTTGCCGCCGGCAATGGTGAAAGCGGCGGCGGCGGGAGATTTGGCGCTGAATTTGCGCCCGGAACCGCGATTGATTACGATTTTATTTAGCGATATTGTGGGTTTTACTGCCCTCTCCAATACATTGCGATCGCGCCGAGTAGCCGAGTTGTTGAATCAATATTTAGCCGCCATGACTAAAGCGATTTTTGATAGTGGTGGTACGGTAGATAAGTTTGTGGGAGATGCGGTAATGGCAATATTTGGAGCGCCGGAAGAACTCAACCCCAATGAACAAGTGCGGCGTGCTGTGGAGGCTGCAAGGAAAATGTTGCGAGCTCTGAATGAGCTTAACCAAAGTTGGATTGAACAGGGTATTGTTGGGGAGAATGGGGTGCCACCTGTGCGTTTTCGCTGTGGAATTCATCAGGGTACTGCGGTGGTGGGGATGTTTGGCTGCGAGGAGCGATCAGACTATACTGCGATCGGACCGAGTGTGAATATTGCGGCTCGATTGCAAGAAGCGGCCGAACCCAATAGTGTGTTAATTTCCGCAGCGGTGGCCGATTATGTTGATGAGGAGAGAATTATTAAATATAAGCCACTGCAATTGAAGGGAATTGATGAAACAGTGTTGACTTTTGTACTCAAGTGTGATTGAGTTGGGCCGCAACCCAAATAATTTCCGATGGGTTAACGGCAGTTGACAAAATATCTATATTTACCTATATTTTAAACAGGTAATTCAAGGGTTAGCAGTGGACAGACTAATTAGTATAGGCGAACTAGCGGAACTCAAAGCCGTAAGTGTAGATACCATCAGGCGTTGGGAAAGCGAAGGAAAAATTAAATCAGTTAGAACCAGTGGCGGACACAGGCGGTACAGGTTAGCTGACTTTGTAGAGCAAAAGCTAGGTAAAACTCTTGCTTACGCCCGTGTTTCATCCCAAGATCAGAAAGACGCTCTTGATAGACAAGACGCGGTATTGTCTGGTTACTGTCAATCTAATGGTTGGAATTACGAGGTGATTAGAGACTTAGGCGGTGGTATGAATTATCGCAAAAAAGGTTTAAATAAACTACTCACAGCTATTTTAGATGGTGATGTAGCGCGTCTTGTAATCACCCACAAAGATCGGTTACTTCGGTTCGGGTCTGAACTTATTTTTGCTGTCTGTGAGTACCACGATATTGAGGTAATCATACTAAACAAAAAAGAGGATGCAACCTTTGAAGAGGATTTGGCATCGGATGTTCTGGAAATTATCACAGTGTTTTCTGCCAGACTCTACGGCTCTGGCTCAAATAAGAATAAAAAACTGTTAGAAAAGCTTGCAGAAGCTACGCAATTGTGATGGAATGTAAAAATAAAGTAAGATTGTAAGAGTCAACTTTATGCTGTCAGGATAAGAGTTTAACAAGTCATACGGTAACACGCACCTACAAAAAACTTACGGTATTAATAAACGTCATGCTAATGGTGTAATCTCATCGGCTAAAGGTGCTGTTGATAGGTGGCATTCTTGTCGGTGCCGAGAGTCTTTAGATCGAGACGAAAACTCGGCTAAACTTATCAAAAAGATTGGCCTGATACCAATTTAATGTGAAGTTGCATATATCTCGATCCCCCTAAATCCCCACCCCCCCCTAGCCCCCCCACCCCCCCCTGCCCCCCCCAAGGGGGGATGGGGGAAGGGGGACTTTGAGCAGAATCTTGTTCCCCCCTCCCACCAGGGGGGTTAGGGGGGATCAGATTCTATGCAGCCTCATAAAAAACTGGCCTGAGTCATGAAAGTGGCGGGGGAACTCCGTCACTCAAAAAAGCCCTTGCACAAAGGGAAATAGAAGCCTGCGGTCTAGCGGTACTCCGCTGACCGTCAGGTTCGTTCACATTGTGGTCTTAAGAATCCCTGTTGCTTCAGCACAGGGAGTGTCAAAAGCCGTATTTATGGGAGATAGGATCGGAGGCAGGCCCGACAGCATTGATCGCAGCCTCAAGAGCGATCGACACATGAGTCCAATGAGTCCCCCCTTGACAAAAAGCTATATAGGGTTCCCGCAGTGGCCCATCAGCCGAAAACTCCGACGTACTCCCATCAATAAAAGTACCCCCAGCCATCACCAACTTACTTTCATAGCCGTGCATGGGAGCAGGCACCGGATCTAAATAGGAACCAACGGGGGAATTTTGTTGAACAGCCCGACAAAAAGCAATTAACTTATCAGCACAACCAAATTCGATCGCCTGAATCACATCCCGTCTTCTCGCCAAAGGAATCGGATTCACCCGATAACCCAACTTATAAAAAACATAAGCTGTCAAATGATTTCCCTTGATCGCCTCGCCCACAAACCCAGGCGCTAAAAACAAACCCTGAAACAGCAAGCGATTTAAATCAAAAGTTGCACCGCCACTACTGCCAATTCCAGGGGCCGTCAAGCGACAAGTTGCAGCCTCCACTAAATCTGCCCTCCCCGCCACGTAACCCCCCGCAGGGACGATCGTACCCCCCGGATTTTTAATCAAAGAACCAGCCATCAGATCCGCACCAACAGCAGTCGGTTCACAATCCTCAACAAATTCTCCGTAACAATTATCAACAAAGCAAATTGTGTTAGGATTCTGATGTTTGACTATGGCGACGATTTTTTGAATCTCAGAAATAGACAGACTAGACCGCCAAGAATAACCGCAAGAGCGCTGGATAAAAACCAGGCGAGTTTTTGCTGAAATAGCACAGCTCAGTGCCTGCCAATCCACACTTCCTTCGCGAGTTAGAGGCAACTCACGGTAAAGGATGCCAAACTCAATCAGTGAACCTTGACCTTGCCCCCGCAGGCCGATGACTTCTTCTAAAGTATCGTAGGGAGACCCAGCCACTGCCAACATTTCGTCACCAGGACGCAGGATGCCAAACAGAGCACAGGCGATCGCGTGAGTACCCGAAACAAACTGTACTCGCACCGCCGCCGCTTCTGCACCAACTACTTCGGCAAACACGCCGTCCAACGTCTCCCGACCCAAATCGTCGTGACCGTAACCCGTAACTCCTGCAAAATGGTGGACTCCAACCCGGTGGCCCCGAAAAGCTTTTAAGACTCGTTGAAGATTTTGCTTGACTGTCGCGTCAATACCAGAAAAAATCTGAAGGAGTCCCTGTTCTGCTTCCTGTAGCCGTGAAACGCTATTCATCTATACCTCGCTCACCATTTGTGTGCGCGCAGCTCGTTATCGCGTAGATGCGGCCCTTAGTTTGTAAACATAATATATTCATGACGATTGCAACTTCCAAAAAAACTTCTCCTGATTGGCCTGTCATAGGCTTTATGGCCTTTTTACACATCGGCGCTTTATTTGCTTTGCTGCCGAGTAATTTTAGCTGGTCTGCGATCGGGCTAGCAGTATTCCTCCATTGGGTAACAGGTGGTTTAGGAATTACTCTCGGATTCCACCGTCTGGTTACTCACCGCAGTTTTCAAACACCCAAATGGCTAGAATATTTCCTAGTAATTTGCGGTACTCTTTCCTGCGAAGGGGGCCCCATCGACTGGGTAGGAATGCACCGGTTACACCACATACATTCTGACACTGAAACAGATCCCCACGACTCCAATCAAGGCTTCTGGTGGAGCCACATGGGCTGGATGCTCTCGGATCTGCCCATCAGAGTTGAAATCCCGCGCTTTACAAAAGACATTGGCGACGACCCAGTATACAAGTTTCTCCAAGCATATTTTATCCCCATCCAAGTAGTCTTCGGTGTCTTGCTCTATTTATTAGGCGGCTGGTCCTTCGTGGTTTGGGGCGTGTTTATGCGGATTGTAGTGGTATTCCACTGCACTTGGCTGGTGAACAGTGCTACCCACAAATTTGGGTATCGCACCTACGAGTCTGGCGATCGCTCCACCAACTGCTGGTGGGTGGCCGTCCTGACTTATGGCGAAGGCTGGCACAATAACCACCACGCCTTTCAATACTCGGCTCGCCACGGTCTTCAATGGTGGGAAATCGACTTAACCTGGATGACAATTCAACTGCTGCAAACACTGGGTTTGGCAACCAAAGTCAAATTAGCAGATATCGCAGAAAAGTAACTGGCGATCGTAGGTAACAGGTTATTAGTCATTAGTTGCAGACTGAGGGCTAATAACCAATTTTTTTTCAAATTTTTCAAAATAATTTAGCCGGATTCAAATCCAGCAGCAATCCCCAGACTGCTGCCACCAATCGGTAGCAGAATGTACTATCATAGATATAAGACCTATCCCATAATTATTTTCGAGTAAGCATTCTACCCTAGTTTGCATGACTTTTTCGCAGACATCTATGGGATAGATATTGAAGTAAAACAATTAGGCTTTTTATCAGATTAATTGTGTAAACTTCCCCAAATCTCAACAATATATACTCTGGATTCCTCATCTATAGCTTTTCTCAGTTAAGTGAGGTAATGGGTAATGGGTAATGGGGCATGGGGAACCCCCCCCTGATCCCCCCCAGGGGGGGAAGGGTATAGGGCATTACTAATTACCTATTACCAATTCTCGATCTTACCTCATCTTTCTGAGAAAGGCCATATAGCATTTGATAATTCATGTTTGATTAGCTTGGGTTTATTAACCTCTATCTAACCTAGTTTATATGAATTTTACTCAATTTAAAACATCAAATCTGAAACCGAATGACAATAGCAACACAAGACAAACTCGAATACAATTGGGTGCATATTATTAGTTTAGCCGGAGTTCACATTGGCGCTTTGTTCGCCTTACTTCCTGCTAACTTCAACTGGACAGCAGTGGGTTTAACAGTATTTATGCACTGGATAACAGGCGGTTTAGGAATCACCCTCGGATGGCACCGCCTCCTGACTCACCGCAGCTTTCAGACACCCAAATTTGTCGAATATTTTCTAGCTTTTTGCGGTGCTCTCGCCTGTCAAGGAGGAATAATTCATTGGGTAGGATTGCACCGCTTGCACCACACTCACTCCGACCAAAATAATCTCGACCCTCACAATGCCCAGCGGGGTTTTTGGTGGAGTCACCTAGGTTGGATGTTCTATAAAGGGCCAGCCCACGATGAAATTCCCCGCTGTACAAAAGACATTGCTAGCGACCCATTCTACCAATTTTTACAAAACTACTTTTTGCCAATTCAAATAGCCTTTGGCATTTTGCTTTACTTGGCAGCAGGCTGGTCTTTTGTAGTTTGGGTAATTTTTGTGCGCTTAGTTTTCGTGTATCACTGCACATGGTTTGTGAACAGCGCCACTCACAAATTTGGCTACCGCACCTACGAAACAAAAGATAGTTCTACTAACTGTTGGTGGGTTGCTGTCCTGACTTATGGCGAAGGCTGGCACAACAATCACCACGCTTATCAATACTCTGCCCGTCACGGGATGGAACCGTGGGAAATTGACTTTACTTGGATGACAATTCAAGTGATGGAAGCACTAGGTTTGGCAAGCAAGGTGAAATTACCAGCCAAGTAGCACTAATTGAGCTATTGTAGGGTGCGTCAGGTGTGACTGTGACTATACGCAGATTAAGAATTTTTCTCCTGACGCACCTTACGGTTAGTTAGCACTCCCCTTAGTAACGTCGTTGCTCGCGGTCTTCAATCCGTGTTGCGAACTTTTAAAACTTCTAGGAAAACCGATCCTTAATGCAGATTAACGCAGATATTTTCTCCACGCTATCAAGTGCGTCGCTGTAAGATTGTCGATATTGAGTTAAAAATTTTCTGTGGCGACGCACCCTACGACTTATAGGGTAGGGGGCTGAAAAACTTTTGGTAGACACCTATTGACATTCTTCCCGGATTGGGTAACTATTAAGTTGTAGTATTAGAGGTAAGCAACTCTTGGAGACTCAATCAGAAGTGACCCTTTCAATC